>JANYFT010000179.1 GCA_025359625.1 Ferruginibacter sp. | reverse complement strand
TGGATTTTTTATGTCATGGGAAATAGTGTCTAACAGAATTTCATGATCCGCTATTAATTTTTCTTGCTCTTTCAAATCTTTTATCCGCATGGTAATTTCAACAAAAGTTATAATTACACCATCCGTTTTATTATCCCGTATTTTTATATAAGGGATGATGTTCATTTGGTACCAGCGTAAGTCTGTAGTTTGAATTTCTTTTTCAAGAATTTCATTGCTTTTAATAACCTGCTGAATATTTTCTATAATGGATGGGAAACGAAAGTTATCTGTTATGTCAATTATAGGTTTGCCAACATCACTGGCAGACAGACTAAACTGTTTCATTGCCGGGGGTGTAAATTTTTGTAGTTTCAATTCACCATCTACAAACAATTGTGGAATTATCGTATTCCTAAAATAATTTTCTAATTCATCATTGTGTTCAATAAGTGCTTGTATTATTTGATTTTTATCAGACATTTTTACCATTATTTAAAATCAATTTTAAAAGTCACAGGGGCTACTTTTACCTCTTAAAGGTAAACATCTGTATTGGTAATTCGTTACAATTAGATTATTGGGTAACTCCCTTAAGGAGAGAAAGGCCTTACCTTAAATCAACCACTTCAACTCCGGGATATTTTTTTGCATCAAATACAAACTGCAAATCGTTTACAGGTGTAGCAGTGTTCATCCCGGTAACTGAGTAAGTGTATTTATTGCCGGTTTTTTCAAACACTTTTGTGCTGCTGATAGTTTGAGTTGCTTTATCAATATTTACCAAAACTTTAAAAAAGGGCTTGCTTTTATCAATGGGTGTCAATTCAATTTCTTGTATTTTTTTCCCTGCTACCGAAGTTTCCTGGTTTAGCTTATATAAAAAATCCTTATCGTAAAAATTGGTAAATATTTTTTGCGGGGTAAGGCTGTTGGCTGAAAGATCTATTTTGGTGATGGTTACCTCGTTGGTACTTTTATCAAAAGTAGAAATATTATTACCATCGCAAAATATTTCCTGCCCAGTTATGGTAACACGGTATTTTGTACCTTTCATATAAACGATGCCTGTTTTGATTCCTAAATTTTTACCGGCAGCATTTTCAATCTTTAACGCAAATTTTGCCTGCACCCCTTTAAACGACCTGAATTTTATACTTACAGCGTCCAATATTTTTTTTGCTTCGGGGTCATTATTCCCCATTCCTTTCGGTTGCGCAAAAACACTTATGATGCATACCATTAAAAACACACCAATTGTAATTATTTTTTTCATTTTATCAGATTTATATACTACTCTTTTCAAAAAAGAGACCAAAGATAAGTGAATAGACCATTTTACAAATGCCCAGTTTAAACTTGCCTTTTAATGAAGTGTTAATGTATTTATCCACTACCAAATAAATAAGGAGTATTATCGTTAATATTATTATCAAGTTGTATTTTGCAGGCACTTCAACATTCAACATCGTCAGCTCCGCTATTGATTCAGTTTAGTAATCATTTAATATCATTATATCATCATGGAAAAAACTATTGGCCTAACCCAGCTGGAAACCTATACCCCTACCCGCTTTACAGAGTTTTTATGGTGGCTTTCTACTGCCGAAAAAGAATTACTTGCTGATGCTGTTGTTGACAGGAACCGGCATAAAATAATTGGCATGACTGTACTGGCCACCTGGGCTTTTGCTACCCTGGCCTGGACCTATTTTTTTAGCACCGTCACAACAACAATCTGGTTGGCTGTTCCGTTAGGTTTTTTTATGGGTTTTATAATTTTAACCATCGACAGGGCATTGATAAAAGGCATCAATAAATTTTCTAAGAACAAGTTAATGCCGTTGCTTTTCAGGAGCTTGCTCGCTGCAACCATCGGTGTTTTTATGGCACAGCCTGCATTGCTCTACATGTTCAAAAAAGAAATCAGGTTACAGACATCTTTGGACAATGAAAAAAAGAGAGTGGTGAAAAGCCAGGAATTGAATGAGTTCTATCAACCCCGGAAAACAACCTTACTTGCTGAAAAAGAAAAGCTGCAAAAGGAAGCGGCTGCAAAATATGCGGATGTTGCAAAGGCAAGAGAAAATTTTTTATCAGAAACAGATGGAAGTGGAGGCACTGGTAAAATAGGTATAAAGGATATTGCCATTGCCAAAAGAAATGAATACCAAAAATTAGATGGCGACTACCAACAACTCTTAACTACGGAGCAACCACAAATTTTGGCCATAGAAACCGCCTTAAAAACAATTGAAGAGAGTATTAAAAAAGAAGAAGAAGCTTTTACAGAATATTTTAATGATGGGTTTTTAACGCAGGTTGAGGCATTGAATAATTTAATAAAAACCAACCCTGCTTTACAGTTCAGGTATTATTTGCTGGTGATTATTTTGCTATTGATAGAACTGATGCCGGTGATTGCCAAAACAATATTACCCTCTGGCACCTATGATGAAAAAGCCATGCAGCGGGAGGCAATGGAAAAAGAAATGGTAACCAGCAATATTAGCAAAGAAAAGGAATTAAAAGAATTGTACAATTCATTGGCCCATCAAAATGATAAAGAGGCCATCACCGCTTTTTTCGATTTCACCAAAGAAGACCGCACCCAAAAAATTAAGGGTTTTAGTAACCAATGGAAGGAAGAAAACAATCAAACTTTTAACGGCCTTTGGGAAAAGATGAAGAAAGAAGTATTGACCAGGCAGGAACAGTAATTGTTATGGCTGATGGCTGATTTTTTGATGTCTGATTTCCTTCGATTTGTGATGGCATTATTTTTAAACAGGCAAAATAGTTATGTGTGATGCCTGGTGTGTTTTTGATTTGCCAGAGTATTTTTATTGATCAGGAATTATTAAGTCTGATACCTGATTTCTTTAGCAGATGAAATCTTTACTACTAAGAATAGTTGACCGATTCAAATAAAATAAAACATCAAAAAGTCAGATATCAAACATGGTGTTAAATCAATTCACTTTGCAATAAAGAATTTTTTACTGATGCTTTTCTATCAGCAAATATTTTAGCTGCTTTAATAAATTCTACAAATATTGGTTGGGGATTTTCTACTGTGCTCTTCAATTCAGGGTGGTATTGTACACCTATAAAAAAAGGATGGTCCTGCAATTCAATAATTTCTACCAGTCCGGTACCAGGATTTTTTCCACTGGCAATCATGCCCGCATTTTCAAACTGGTCAAGGTAAGCATTGTTAAATTCCCAGCGATGGCGATGCCTTTCACTAATGGGCGATTGGCCATAAATATGATAAGCCAGTGTACCTTCTTTTAGATCGCATGGGTAAGCACCCAACCGCATGGTACCACCTTTGGCTTTCACTTTCTTTTGCGCTGCCATTAGGTCAATTACCGGATTTTTTGTGTCAACCTCCATTTCTGTGCTATTGGCATCTTTTAACTCCAGCACATTCCTTGCAAACTCAATCGCTGCCATCTGCATACCCAGGCAAATACCAAAAAAGGGCAACTTATTTTCACGGGCAAATTTAACGGCTACGATCTTGCCTTCTATCCCCCGCATACCAAAACCTGGTGCCACTAATAAACCATCCAATCCTCCTAATTTTTCCTGCACATTTTCATCAGTTATTGTTTCGCTGTGTACATTAACTATGTTCACTTTACATTCGTTAATTGCTCCTGCATGTACAAAAGATTCCAAAATAGATTTGTAGGCATCCTGCAGTTCAATGTATTTTCCTATCAGTCCAATATTTATTTTTCCGGAAGGGTATTTCAGCTTATCTAAAAACACTTTCCATTTTGTAAGCTCCGGAGCAGAGTAACCATTGATGTGTAGCTTTTTTAAAGTAATCACGTCCAACCCTTCCTGCAACATTTTTAAAGGCACTTCATAAATAGAATTGGCATCCATCGCTTCAATAACTGCTTCCGTTTTTACATTACAAAACAACGCAATTTTTTTCCGCAGTTCTAAATTCAACGACCTTTCTGTTCTGCAAACAATAATATCAGGATGCACCCCGTTTTCACTCATCATTTTTACACTGTGCTGGGTAGGCTTTGTTTTTAATTCTTTGGCCGCTTTTAAATACGGAATTAAAGTAAGGTGTACTACCAGGCAATCTTCCTCCTCCATCTGCCATTGTAACTGGCGAACGGCTTCCACAAAAGGCAAACTTTCAATATCACCCACGGTACCACCTATCTCTGTAATGACAATATCATATTCGCCGGTGTTGCCTAATAATAACATCCTGCGTTTTATTTCGTCGGTAATATGTGGCACTACCTGCACTGTTTTACCAAGATAAGCGCCTTCTCTTTCCTGGTTAATAACGGTTTGGTATATACGCCCGGTGGTAACATTATTAGCCTGTGTTGTATGAATGTTTAAAAAGCGTTCGTAGTGCCCAAGATCAAGGTCGGTTTCTGCTCCATCTTCTGTAACATAACATTCACCATGTTCATAAGGATTTAAAGTACCCGGATCAACGTTGATATAAGGATCAAACTTTTGAATGGTTACTTTTAGCCCTCTTGCCTGCAATAATTTAGCAAGCGAAGCGGCAATAATACCCTTACCCAATGAAGAGGTAACCCCACCGGTTACAAAAATATACTTAGCCGTTTTCATGTAATTATCAGTTTTGAATTTGTCATAATTTAATGGTTGAAACAAAAAAAATACCTATCGTTGTTCAATTGCTACAAGTGTTAACTTTTAACTAAACAAACGTCAATTACTAATTAAAAATCTAAATGGTAATTTGTTTTATCCGTATGACCAGCGGAAAAAATGAAATAGTAGATATCCGTGAGGTCGGGCAAAAATACAGCAAAAAATCCGGAGGAGAAAATTTACCAAAAGTAATTATGCAAAAAGATTTTAAAAAAAACATAAAACCCATGCCAGGCAAACATTTCAGGTAAAAAAAGATATGGTTATTTTATGATCACTCCCTTTACCGCTTGTTATTAAAAATAGAGGTTGAATAGTGGACAGGCGCATGGCAAAATCGTGAGCTATTAATCATTCTCCATTGTAAATTCACTTTTAAATCAGCATCTATTTATATTGATTATTGAAAAACATATATAAACTTTACTACAAAACTTTTGTTTAACAGCAAGTTGGGTTGTACTTTTAGCCGTCCTTAAAAAAGGATGGTGCATTAATATATAAACTACAATTTATGGGTGATATTAAAGAGCGTTTTAAGGCCAAAGCTGATGCGGTGGGGGTAGAAATAAAAGCCTTGTTAAAAGAACATGGTGATAAAAAAATAGGAGAAGTAACCCTTAGCCAAATTTATCAGGGCATGAGGGGAATTACGGGCCTTGTTTCAGAAACCTCTTTATTAGACGCACAGGAAGGTATCCGTTTTCGTGGTTATACCATCCCTGAATTAGCCCAAAAATTACCAAAAGTAAAAGGGGGCACCGAGCCTTTACCCGAAGGGTTATTTCACCTGATGTTGTTAGGAGATTTACCCACAGAAGACGATGTGCAACAATTAACGGCTTTATGGCAACGCCGCAGCCATGTGCCCAATCATGTATTTGCCACCATTGAAGCATTACCGGTAAGCACACACCCCATGACGCAGTTTGTTGTTGCCATTATGGCTTTACAAACAGAAAGTAGTTTTTCCAAACGTTATGCCGCAGGCATGAATAAAAAAGATTAGTGGGAAGCTACTTTTGATGATGCCATGGATTTGATTGCCCGTTTACCAAGAGTAGCGGCATACATATACCGGCGCAAATACAAAGGGGGCGAACATATACAACCTAATGGCTTGTTAGACTGGTCGGGCAACTTTGCACATATGATGGGTTATAGCAATGAAGAATTTAAAGAATTGATGCGTTTATATATGACCATTCATGCAGATCATGAAGGTGGTAATGTTTCAGCACATGCCACACATCTTGTAGGTTCTGCCTTAAGTGACCCATACCTTTCTTTTGCCGCAGGTATGAATGGCCTTGCCGGCCCCCTGCATGGTTTGGCGAACCAGGAGGTTATAAAGTGGATATATGATATGCGGGAAGAATTAGGCGTGGAAACTCCTTCTAAAGAACAGATTGAAGAATATGTGAAGAAAACATTAAGCGAAGGAAAAGTGGTACCAGGTTATGGCCATGCGGTGCTACGAAAAACAGATCCACGTTTTACTGCCCAAATGGAATTTGGCAAAAAACATTTACCCCAGGATGCTTTGGTAAATACCGTTTGGAATATTTATGAAGTGGTGCCACCTTTACTAAAATCGCTGGGCAAAGTAAAAAATCCCTGGCCTAATGTAGATGCCCATAGCGGTGCATTACTGGTACATTATGGTATGGTTGAATATGAATTTTACACCGTATTATTTGGAGTATCAAGAGCATTAGGTGTGTTGGCCAGCCTTTGCTGGGACCGGGCTTTGAGCTTTCCGTTAGAACGCCCCAAATCTGTAACCACCGATTTGGTAAAAAAATGGCTGGATGGAAAAGATGAAATATGGGGTGACTGATTTTTACAAATATTATTATACAAATACCCCGGATATTTCCGGGTTTTTTTATGATATTATGCAATACTAATTATTGACAGGGCTAAGAAGCTATGTGGAACCATAATGGCACCTTGTCCCGATCATCATGATCGCACTCTTGTACTATATATTTTCAGGGGAATTTTTATTATAGCATAAATATAGTCTCTAACGGTGTTTTCTACACAGCATTCAACAGGCTACCTTTCTACCAACAATTTAACAATACAGCCATTTTTAGTTTCAGCATTTTCAATTAACAAATTACTACTTAGAATAGTAAACCCTGTTACATATATTTATTGCTTAACACTAACATAATGATTTAGTAACACAAAATAACATTTAGCATTGTAGTTTTAAAAATTGGTGAGAATAGTTCCGGGGTTCATGTTTTGCGGAAATAGATTTTATTAAACAGTAAGAAAATAAATTGAATGGTTGAATAAACTATTGCTGTCGAAATGTATATTTTAAAAGTCATAGTCCACAACGGTTTTGTTTTGGCCTTGTTAAACAAATCAAATAATAATGGTTAAACGAATTCATTTGCAGAATCTGCCAATGAAAAGCAAGTATAACAATTACTAAGATTAAATCCCTATTGAACATTGACAATATTTCCTGCTTAAGCAGGCTCATTTTATTTTTTTTATTTACTGTAAATTATGCACGCTATTCAACGGTATCATTATGAACGTCTGCAGGGATATCTCGATTTGTTACAACAAGAATCCAAAATTTTAGAATTACCATCAGATCATCAGTTTACCATTCTTGAACAAGAAAAAAATCTGACACAATTGTATAATAATTACCAGGCTGCCTTGCAGGCGATAGCCATATTAATAAAACAATACTACAAAGAGCATCAGTCTAACTTGTTACTTGTAGCCTACCTTTATTGATTATGATCCATTCGTTACTAAAAAAACATGCACTTAAGCTTACCGAATTATACTCAACCAATTTAAGTAAATCTATGCCATCTCCTTGTATACACAACAACGAAATCCAATGTTAAGTGCCCATTGAAATAAAACTTAACATTGAAAACAATAATCTTATATTAATTTTGTGTTATCATTTTAAAACAAAACCATAGTGCCAAATAAACCTGCCGTTAAAAATATTACTATTGATAAAGAAAGTGTAGTGAAAGCAGTTGCAGAACAATTACAAATTGCCCTACCAATGTTGAAAGAACAACTTGGTGAAAAAAAATTTGAAAGAAGAATTAAAAAAGTTGCAAAAATATTAGTTGCGGGGATCAAAAAAGTTGCTGTAAAAAAATCAGCTCCTGCCGCTA
>JANYFT010000234.1 GCA_025359625.1 Ferruginibacter sp. | reverse complement strand
CCTCATCACAGGATCCATAATTTGTCCTTCGTGCAGCCAGTTGCCATAAAATAATGCCAGTTGATCTTTCCAGTTTAATTGCCATTTTGTAAGCACATGCTTTTCCAGCGCATGGTGTGCTTTTAAAATAATCATCGGGGCAGCGGCTTCAAAACCAACCCGGCCTTTAATGCCGATGATGGTATCGCCAACATGTATATCCCGGCCGATACCATACGCACCCGCTATGTTTTGTAAATATTGGATGGCTTCAGTTGGGTGGTTAAAAGTTGTATCATTCACCGTTTTTAATTCACCTTTTACAAAACCCAATTTTACTTCTTCGCTACCTGTTTTTGTAACCTGCGTAGGCCATGCCGCTTCTGGCAAAATACCTTTGCTTTTTAATGTTTCCACACCCCCAACACTGGTGCCCCACAAACCTTTATTGATAGAGTACACCGCTTTGGCAAAATTCATTTCCACACCTTTTTCTTTCAGGTAACTGATCTCCTGTTCACGGCTTAATTTTAAATCCCTTATGGGTGTAATAATTTCAACACCCGGAATCAGGATGTGAAAGATCATATCAAAACGCACCTGGTCGTTTCCTGCACCTGTGCTGCCATGCGCTACGCCATCAGCATTTAAAGCCCTGGCATGAGCGGCTATGTGCAAGGCCTGGCTTAACCTTTCGGCACTTACACTTAAGGGGTAGGTGTTATTTTTTAAGCAATTACCAAATACCAGGTATTTAATAATGGTATCATAATAATCTTTTACAGCATCAACAGTAGTATGGGTTGTTACCCCCAGCGTGTAGGCGTGGCTTCCAATTGTTTTTAATTCTTCAGTTGTAAATCCGCCAGTGTTTACAATTACAGAATGTACCTCGTATCCTTTTTCAATGGTTAAATACTTAACGCAATAAGAGGTATCTAATCCACCACTAAACCCTAATACAATTTTCTTTTTCCTCTGCCCTTCATTTGAAGTGGCACCTTTTATTGCTGCATCATTATTCTCCATCAACTAAAAATTTATTTATTACAAATGAAAATACCTTAACAACGATTTAGGCAAACTTCCACCGCCATCTTTTTTCTTTAACAGCTTTAACAAACGGCTTTGCTTAACATGCATAAAGCGTTCGTACAATTTAGAATGTTGTTTAAAATCCTCCTTGGTTTCTTCTGGTTCAAAATGATCGGCTGGATCGTACAGCATGGCCGTACACATACAATTCTTTCTTTCCTTGCTCATGAGTATATCGTAATTCACACAGCTTTTGCAGCCTGCCCAAAACTCTTCATCATCCGTCAATTCAGAATAGGTAACCGGCTCGTACCCCAGATCGCTATTGATCTTCATTACTGCAAGTCCTGTAGTTAGCCCAAATATTTTTGAGTTGGGATACATTTCTTTTGACAGGTCAAATGTTCTCCTTTTGATCTGTTTGGCCACACCGCTTTTCCTAAATGCAGGTGAAACTATCAAGCCGCTATTGGCAACAAACTGGTCGTGTCCCCAGGCTTCAATATAACAGAAGCCAACCCACTGCCCATGGGAGGTAACGGCAATAACAGCCTTGCCTTCCTGGATCTTTTTTTCAATATATTCGGGTGAACGTTTAGCTATGCCTGTGCCTCTTGCCTGTGCAGAGGAAGCCATCTCATCTGTAATGGTGGTTGCGTAATGGTTATCACCGGATGTAGCAACCCTAACTATAATGTTATTCGTTTCCAATTGTATAAAATTGAACTAAAGATGTAAAATAAAAATTTGTAAGAACCTGTTTTTGGAGATTTTTTCACTGACAGGGGCAGGTTTTAATTGCTCGGCCTATCAGCAACCAGGACTGCGTCGGGGACAGGTAACCAATACATTATAAACCGGAACTAATAATTCCGTAGGATGGTTAAATCTGTTATTAAAATATGGTGTTTTACTTTTCACTTTTTGATTTTGTTAATCAGCAGTTGCAAATGTATAACAAATTATAAATACAATGTGGTAAAATTTCTAAAAAATTTAATGATAGGGATGAATTAAATAATTTCTTCAAAGAGACCTAAAAATATTTTATGGTGCGTATAAATAAATAATGGTATTGTTCAGCCGACAAAATCCTGTAATTCTTCTGCAATTTTCCTGTCATTACTTAAACGGGGAACTTTATTTTGTCCACCCAACTTGCCCACACTTTTCATGTAATCAATAAAACCATTCTTTTTTACAGGAGCTATTTTTAGCTGCTGCAAAATATTACCTCCTACAAGGTCATCGTAATACACATTTTTTATACGCAGGTTATCATCTACTTTTTTTGCAAATGCAGTAAGATCGGCAGGTGTATTTTCAAATTCAACAAACCATTCATGAAAACTTTTTCCGGCATCCTGCGTAATCATCGGTGCCACCGTAAACTCTGTTATATGTACATTCTCTTCGTTAGCGGCTTTCATTAACGCAGCCTCTACTTCTTCGCCAATTACATGTTCGCCAAAGGCGCTGATAAAATGTTTGGTTCTGCCCGTAACTACTATGCGATAGGGATTTGTAGAAATAAATTTAATGGTATCGCCAATATTGTAGGCCCATAAACCGGCGTTGTTGCTGATGATGAGGGCATAGTTCTCACCAACTTTTACATCCTTTAAAGTTAACCTTACAGGATGATCAGTAAAGATTTCTCCTGCTGGTACAAACTCAAAAAATATTCCACTATCGGTATTTAATAATAATCCTTCTGCTTCCTGCGAATCCTGGAAGGCGAAAAATCCTTCACTGGCAGGATATAATTCTATACAATCTACCTTGCGGCCAATGCTTTCGTACAATTTTGCTTTATAGGGTTCAAAGTTTACACCACCCTGAACCATTACACTAAAATTAGGAAAAAGCTCTCCTATTTTTTTCCCACTCTTTTCTGCCAGCCGGTCAAAATACATTTGCATCCACGGTGGTATGCCGCTGATCAATGTCATATTTTGATCAATGGTTTCCTGTACAATTTTATCCAATTTTTCTTCCCACTCTTCAATGCAATTTGTTTCGTAACCGGGCAACTGGTTGGCACGTAAATATTTTGGTACGTGATGATTTACAATTCCACTTAACCGGCCCGTTGGTACACCTCCAATTCGTTCCAGTTCGGGCGAACCACTTAAGAAGATCATTTTGCCATCAGCAAATTTCGTATTGCCCGTTTCTGCCATGTAACTCAGCAGCGCATTACGGGCCGTGTTGATATGATTGGGGATAGAATCTTTTGTGATGGGAATATATTTTACACCGCTGGTAGTACCACTTGTTTTAGCAAAATAAATGGGTTGCCCTTTCCATAAAATATTGTGCTTGCCCTGTTTTATTTTTTCGATGTAAGGTTTAAATTCTTCGTAATCTCTTATAGGAACCTGCTTGGCAAAATCCTCCATAGTTTTTATACCATCAAACGCATGCTCTTTGCCAAACTCGGTTTTGGAAGCGGTTTTTACCAGGTTATTAAATATAGATTGCTGATCTTCCACAGCCGTTTCCATTCCCTTTTTTATTTGCTTATATATGTAACCAGCAAAAGGTTTTGCCAGAAAAGATTTTATCTTCATGGTAATATATTACTCAATCGTTAAGGCTGCAAACATACGTTGTTTTAAGTATTTTATATGTGAAAAATCTATTTACAATCGCAGGACCATTCCGTATCCAGATCAATGCAGGTTACCACTTCCATCGTATCGTTTCCTTTGGGCGCAAAAACAATTCGCACATGTTGTTTATCATGTGTTTCTCCTTCTAAAGGATATGTTTTTCCCCTTTCATCTTCCTGTATTTTACTGTTATTGATCTGCCCGGCTGCCAAAATTTCTTTTACTTCAGTTTCGTCAATATGCCTGCAATCCATGCGGCAATGTGCATGTTTACTGTAAATAATAATATGCGCTTTGCGATTAAATACTTCTTCGGTTTTTACTGCGGGTATTATAATTTCTGTATGAGTATTTTTTTGTTTTGGATAGCTGCTGGGTTGATGCTTTTTGATGAACCATAGCAGGAAACCTGCGCCTAACAAAACAAAATATGGAAGGTATTTTTTAAACATTGTGCAATTTACTTAAAAGTTATCTTTTAGAATTTACCCCGGTATAAAGATTACACCTTTTAAAAAAAGTGTAAACTTTATACCGGATGCGTTAGGGATCGAAGCGGAAAGCCCGGTGAAGATTTTGTACAATGGCTTTGTGCCGTACTTGCAGCGTAAAGCCCGGCCCGCCTTAGCGGGAAACGCCCAAATTTATCCCTTCAAATTTTTTCAGAAAAAACAATAAAACCTCAAGTTGTATCTTTGCTTCTTATGAACAAAACTGTTGCATTACATACCCTTGGCTGCAAGCTTAATTTTTCTGAAACCTCTGCCATAGGCAGGTTGCTGGAAAATGATGGTTTTATAAAAAAAGACTTCAGCGAAATAGCAGATGTGTATGTTATTAACACTTGCTCTGTTACCGATAATGCTGATAAAGAATGCCGCTTGTTGGTAAGGAGGATACAAAAAAAAGCTCCGGAGGCTATGGTGGTAATTACGGGCTGTTATGCACAGTTAAAGCCCAAAGAAATTGCTGACATCCCGGGAGTTGACCTTGTGCTGGGTGCTGCCGAAAAATTTAATATTAGTCAACATTTAAAAGACTTTACCAAAGGCAATAGTGCAAAAATATGCAGTTGCGATATTGAAGATGTAAATGAGTTTACAGCCTCCCACTCTATCAACGACCGTACAAGAATATTTTTAAAAGTACAGGATGGCTGCGATTACAATTGCTCCTTTTGTACCATACCAATGGCTAGAGGAAAAAGCAGGAGCAACAGCATAGATAATGTTGTTGCTGGTGTAAAGGCCCTTGCAGCACAGGGCGCCAAAGAAATAGTATTAACCGGCATTAACTTAGGCGACTTTGGCAAAGGTTTTACAGGTGGCAAAAAAAACAACGAAACTTTTTTTGATCTTATAAAAGAATTGGATAACATCCACGGAATAGAACGCTATCGTATATCTTCTATAGAACCTAATTTATTGACCAATGATATAATTGAATTTGTAAGTAACAGTAAAAAGTTTATGCCGCATTTTCATATTCCTTTGCAAAGTGGCAGCAATAAAATATTAGCATTAATGAAAAGACGTTATAAAACAGAATTGTATGCTGAAAGGGTTGGATTGATAAAAACCCTGATGCCGCATTGTGCTATTGGGGTAGATGTTATTGTTGGTTTTCCGGGAGAAACTGCGGAAGACTTTAAAGCAACTTTTGATTTTTTACACCGTATTGATATTGCCTATTTACATGTGTTCACTTATTCGGAAAGGGCCCATACTAGAGCATTGGATATACAACCAGTTGTGCCCATACAGGTGCGCCATGAAAGAAATAAACAATTGCGTAACCTGAGTTATCAGAAGATGCAATATTTTACCCACCAGCATATTGGTGACACTAGAAAAGTATTATTTGAAAACCCCGATAAACACGGCATGGTAGAGGGCTACACCGACAACTACATAAAAATAACTGCTCCCCATAAAAAGGAGTGGGTAAATAATATTGTTGAATGGAAAATTTAAAAGACGATAAGTTTAGTAAATTTCAGGTTACCATCCGGTTTTACATGGACGAAGCATTTATGGCATTGGTGCCCACTCACCGTGTATACATTAATGAACTAATAGATAAAGGCATAATAGATTATTATGCGGTAAGCATGGAAACGCAGCGTTCCTGGATGATCATTAATGCTACTGATAAAAAGGAGGTGGAAGCATATCTTGTCAAATCAACTTTACACAATTACTGGACAATAGAGATTGATGAACTTTTTGTGTATGATTCA
Source organism: Ferruginibacter sp. (assembly GCA_025359625.1). Lineage (GTDB taxonomy): Bacteria > Bacteroidota > Bacteroidia > Chitinophagales > Chitinophagaceae > Ferruginibacter. The sequence continues at coordinate 236 of JANYFT010000234.1, read as the reverse complement.
CAAGCTTACCGGTTGCCTGCGCTGCAATTAAATTAAGTGATTGCTTTAAACAGCTTCAAGCAATTCCTGGTTTTTTATAAGTTCTTTAATTTCTTTTTGAAGAAGGAGAAAATAATTTTGCAGCAAATTTTTTACCCCTATCTTTGCCATCCGAAAAAAAGGGAGTTTAGCTCAGCTGGTTTAGAGCATCTGCCTTACAAGCAGAGGGTCGGCGGTTCGAACCCGTCAACTCCCAC
>JANYFT010000176.1 GCA_025359625.1 Ferruginibacter sp. | reverse complement strand
GCCAGCAAGGGGCCTATATTATCATGAAGGTCTGCTGCAATTCTTTTACGCTCATACTCCTGTACTGTAATCAGTTTTTTTAAGGTAGCTGTTTGCTCGCTTTGCAACACCAACACCTGTTTTTCTTTTTGTTTTTTTTCTTCCAGTAAATTATGAAATAACCCATAGGCCATAATAAAACTTTCCAGTAAACTACCCATGGCAGCGCCATGCTCGCAAATAAAAAAATTATTAATAAAACCGCTATTGGCCAGTTGTTGAACAAATAGCATAGCACAGGCAAGCAACATGGCAAAAGAAAAAAGTTTGGCTGTAAAACCTGTACGGATAAAACAAAACGGAACAAGTAAAATAATAAAATTAGAAAAGAAAAGGCCTGCATGCCATGCTGTTACCACAATAATTTTTATGGTGTTGTTGGCGGCAACTGCAAAAAGCAGAAGCCCCATGGATAAAGTTAACAGTGGCAAAACAACAAGCAACCACCTGGTAAAATGTTGCAGCAGCGGCCGGGTTTTTAACGGATGGATAAATACTTTATTTAAAACAACCAGTAAAAAATAACTGGCTAATAAAGAACTTACAGGTTTGGCTATTTCATTAATAACCGGAACATGCGGATAGAGATAAGGAAATAAATATCCGTAATGCGACATTATCCAGCAGGTAACAAAAATTATATAACCAAGATAGGCTGCAAATACGGTTTGCTTAAATAAAAACCAGGCCAGCATAACAATTAAAATAATGATGCTAACAGCACCGAGGTAAAAAAATACCATTCTGCCATAGCCCTGGTATTTTTGTTGCAGGCGGTCGTTACTTAAAATCTCATACCGGACATTGATAATTTTTTGTGCGGCTTTTAATGCAATAAAATAATAAGCATTTTTTGCACCTGTTGTTACGGGTATTGTATGCCAGATATATTTTCTGTTATTATCAAACGCTGTTAAGCTGCCACCCTGATAAAGCAGTCTGCTTGTGCCATCTTCATTAATTGTAAAAATGCTGATGGTATCAATACTTGTATTATCTATTGACAGGTATTGGTCTGCAAGGGCAGCAACTCCAATTATTTTAAGCACAAAATATTTATATTGATCTGATACAATGCCAAAGTTGATACGATTATCAGGCATTTTCATAAAGGGTAATGCAGGCAAGTTGATTTGTGCAATTGCCTGGCGGGGAAATGAAGTTGTTGTAATAATACTGATACTATCAATGATAGCAACAGGTTGCGTTTCCGCTTTTAAACCAGCCAAACAAAGCATTATGAGCAACCACAATTGCTTGTTTTTTTTAGCCTGCTGCAGTTTTACTTTGGTATAACGCATTTTTTAATTTGCTTATCGGTATCAGCTTTATCAACCTTTTGTTTTAATCCGGTATCCTTTGGTATTTTTACACATCATTTTGAATGTAGCTTTTCCAATACAAAAATGCAACATCAATCAGGTGATGGCAACCGTTAAAACACCTTTTTATACTCAGTGATTTCGCCGCACAGGCAATAATAAAAAATGTGGTGGCAGGCAGGGGGATATTCTAAGGAATGAATTAGTCTGCTAACATAAAAATAAATCCTGACAAACACAAGTAGCAATACCTGGCAACACTATAAATTCTGTGGCACATACACAACATATCCTCTTGGCGGTGCCCAAAAGTCTACAGATCCAATACCATCGGTCCATTTTTCTTCCGGTGTATCTTTATTATCTTTTCCCCACCAGCCCATGGAAACAAACCTTGTATCTGCCCATTGGGTAATTACCAGCCTGCCATTCCACCTCGCCGAATTATTGAGCACAAAAATCAACCCTGTTTGTTCGCCACTTCCCCTGCGTTGCATAATGTACAGGTCATCATCACAATAAAGGATATCAGTGCCACCGCCTGCATATTGTTCATGGATTTTTACAAGAGTTGCAATGCCACTGGCAGCTCCTTCTGCGCCAAGCCCAAGGTTATAATAATCTTGCCAAAACACACAGGGATAGCCTGCGTGAGTGAGTATGTAGGCATAGGCCAGCATTTTGTCGTTAACAATTGGATCTTTGCGGATTATATCGTGGTTTTCAACAAAGGTTACTGCCCAGGCAGACAGGCCATCTGTAATAAGTGTACCCTTTTCTGTAAGGGTCCTAAGACTAAACCCATACCTATCACAAAGGTCTTTTAACCGGCCCCTCAGTGGAAAATCAAAAGCTGTTACCGGGTTATCAGTAAGGGCGTTAGTTTCCCTTAGCCATTGGGTAATGGAGGTATCCGAATCCCAGTATTCCCCTACCCCAAAAGGCGAGAAATTAATGGTGCCATTTTTTTCATACAGCCGTTCAAGAATAGCATTGATCATCCAGCTGCCATAGCCTTTCACAAAGTCGTATCGCAATCCGTCAAAGCCAATTTCTTCAATCAACCAACGGGCATATTCCATCAACTCACTATAAACATAAGGATTATGATGGCAGAGGTCGGGCATATCCCCAAAACCCAGACCGTCCCATCTTTCAAAATAAGAAGGATGATAGCATGTCCAGTCACGGGTAAATTTGCCGCTGCCGGGATTGTATTTCGTCCATCGCTTTTGTCCATTAAGCCCATTGATTTCCTCAGTATCGCCTCCGTTGGTATGGTTCAGTACCATGTCGGCATATAATTGCATCCCATGCAGATGTGCTTCTTTTATAAGTTCTTCCAATTGCCTGCGTGAGCCAAACCAGGTGGGCACGGAACCTTTCTGATTAATCTCTCCCAGGTCGTAATAATCATAAGGATCATATCCCATTGACATACCATCGAGGTTAGCGGCTTTGCATGCGGGGGGTAACCACAGAGCTGTAAAACCGGCTTCGCTTAAACTCTGGGCTTTTTCTTTTACAAAATTCCACCATTCAAACTCTTTGCCTTCCAGCCGGGGACAATCCCAGTAAAAAGCCTGCATTATTACACCCATAAGAAATTGTTTTTATTATGTTTAACTCTTTAAAAAAATGTTCTCAATTTTATGCATCGTCAAAACGACCTTAATAATAGCTTGCAAAATGCAATAATAGAAATCCAATATTACCTGAAGAATAAAAAATGAAATGAAGCATCGGGGGTGCAATTTGGTAGAAGTAGATTTACTCACAACATAAAATAATATTATAAAAAAACCAATCATCACACTTCCTTTTGTACAAAATAAATTTACAAAAATTTAGGCAATTGAATTTTATGATGTAAAATTTTGTATTTTTCCTTTTTACAATTTTTTTCTTTCTTTTTTACCTGTTTAACAGACTTTAATAAATTTTACATGGGCGATAGTTTGCAAATTAAAAAACAACCTAAACAGTATGATGCTGTTATTGTAGGTTCTGGTGCTGGTGGTGGTATGGCGGCTTATGTGCTGGCCAATGCAGGTTTAAAGGTTTGCCTTTTAGAGGCAGGGGCCAATTACGATCCCGCTATAAATAGTGCTCAATTAAAAAATCCATGGGAGTCTCCAAGACGTGGTGCCAGTACCAAGTTTAGGCCTTTTGGCGATTTTGATGGCTGCTTTCATGGATGGGAAATTGATGGGGAACCCTACACCCATGCAGAAGGCACCAAATGGGACTGGTGGCGTGCCCGTATGGTGGGTGGCCGCACCAATCACTGGGGAAGAATATCTCTGCGTTTTGGCCCCAGCGATTTTAAACATAAAAGTATTGACGGACTGGGAGATGATTGGCCAATTAGTTATGATGATGTAAAACCCTATTACGATAAAATTGACAAACTGATTGGTGTGTTTGGCACCAACGAAGGTTTAGTGAACGACCCGGATGGATTTTTTTTACCACCACCCAAACCAAGATTACATGAAATTTTTATAAAGAATGCCGGCAACAGTGTTGGCATACCGGTTATTCCGTCCCGTTTATCTATTCTTACCAAACCAATTAATAAAGAAAGAGGTGCTTGTTTTTTTTGTGCCCAATGTGGGCGGTCGTGTAAAGTGTATGGTGATTTTTCTTCTTCCTCTGTGTTGATAAAACCAGCCATTGCTACCGGTAATGTCGACCTTGTTACCAATGCAATGGCAAGAGAAGTTTTGACCGATTCAAATGGCCTTGCTACAGGCGTATCGTATGTTAACAAAGATGATATGCAGGAATACCAGGTGCAGGGCAAAGTGGTAATATTGGCAGCAAGTGCCTGCGAAAGTGCAAGGCTTATGCTTAATTCAAAATCGGCGCAACATCCTAATGGCATTGGTAATTCGAGCAATGTGGTGGGTAAGTATTTGCATGACTCTACCGGTGCTGCTATGGGTGGCTACCTTCCCAAATTATTAGGCAGAAAAAGATATAATGAAGATGGCGTAGGTGGCATGCATGTTTATTCACCCTGGTGGGGCGATAATAAAAAATTAGATTTTGCCCGGGGTTATCATATTGAATATTTTGGCGGCATGGATCAACCTGCTTATGGTTTTGGTTTTGGGGTAGAAGGCCAGAATGGTAAAGTGCCTATTAACGGCAAAACAAAAGAAGCAGGTGGTTATGGTGTTTCATTAAAAGAAGACCAGCGTTTTTTATATGGCGCTTCTGTTGGCATGGCAGGGCGGGGCGAAGCACTTGCACTGGCCAGTAATTTGTGCGAAATTGATCCTTCTGTAGTTGATAAATTTGGCATACCCGTATTAAGGTTTAATACAAAATATTCCAGCCAGGAAGTTAACCAGGCAAAGCACATGAAAGAATCTTTTAGGGAAATCATGCACAAAATGGGCGCTGTTATTACCTGGGGCGATGATGGTGCGGATAAAGAATATGGATTGGAGTCGCCGGGAAAAATTATTCATGAGGCCGGTACTGTACGTATGGGTGACGATAAAAAGACATCGGCATTAAATAAATGGAGCCAGGCACACGATTGCAAAAATTTATTTAATGTAGATGGCGGGCAGTTTGTATCGCAGGGGGATAAAAATATAACCTGGACCATTTTAGCATTATCGATGAGAGCATCAGAATATATTGTAGACCAGTTAAAGAAACAGAATATTTAATTGCCCTTTTTTGCAATTGAACTCACAAATAATATGGTGGTTTAACTTAGTGCACAATCATTAATAAAAAATTATTGCATTATAATAAATTATAAAAAATATTTTATGGACAGACGTAAATCGATTAAAGCTTTATTAATTGGCACTGCTGCCGGTGGTGTATTAATTGATGGCTGTAACCCGGCAGATAAAAAAGCGCCCGTAGTGGCAAAAGATGTTGCAACGCCTGGTGAAGCAGACCGTATGCCGGAAGAAATTGCACATAACAAAAAACTACACGAAGAAACTTTTTTTACCAAAGAAGAGATGACGACGATTGCCCTGCTTGCTGATATCATTATTCCAAAAGATGAGGTGAGCGGAAGTGCTACCGATGCCAAAGTGCCCGACTTTATTGAGTTTATCGTAAAGGATATGCCGGAACATCAAACACCTTTGCGTGGCGGTTTGCGCTGGCTGCAAATAGAATCATTTAAACGTTTTGACAAATCTTTCAGCGATATTTCAGCCACTCAGCGCATTGCAATTATTGATGATATTGCTTACCCCAACAAAGTAAAACCAGGTATGAAACCGGGTATTGCTTTTTTTACTTTAATGAGGAACCTTACCACAACCGGATTTTATACTTCTGAAATTGGTGTTAAAGATATTGGCTATATAGGCAACGTTCCCACTCAATGGAATGGTGTACCCGATGATGTGCTGAAACAATATAATGTTGCTTACACAGAAAAAGAATTAAAAGAGTGTGTGAGTTTTGATAAGGTGTAAAAAAGAGTAGCCCCATTCCCTAAAGAGGTTATATGTAGACCATTCTTTTTAGGGGCGGCTTTACCCAAATCCATGGTAGATGATATTTGCCTAAAATAAAGCTATCCCTATCCCCATTATGGTATGGGGGCACTAATCGTTCAACGCCTGGTAAGCCAGCACCCTGAATTTATCTGAAAGGTCGCCATGGCTTGTGTTTAATAACTGTCTGTAAAATACGATTACCATTTTTTCTTTGGGATCAACCCAATATGAAGTTTTAAATGCACCGCCCCAGCTATAAGTACCCACCTGCGAAGGATAAGCGGCACTCCCCTTTTCGCTCACCACGGCAAAGCCCAAACCAAATTTATCATTGCCCAAACCGAGATCGCCAATTTGGTTCGTCGTCATCATCCTCACCGTATTTCTGCTCAATAACCTTTTGCCGTTATAGGTGCCGCCATTCAGCATCATCTGAAGAAAAACAGCATAGTCATACGCCGTGGAAGAAAGGCCTGAACCACCAGAAAAATAGGATTTTTTACGAAGCGGATAATTAACATTGCCCCCAAGAGCAGCTCCTGTAAGTTTTTGTAAAACCCCCAGTGAATCTTCACTGTACATATTTACCAAACGGTTGGCTTTATTTGCAGGAACATTAAAATATGTATCGGCCATTCCCAAAGGTTCAAATATACGTGTTCTGAAAAATTCATCCAGCGTCATGCCTGACCATATTTCAACCAGGTCGCCGAGTACATCTACATTTAAACCGTAGGTCCATTTTTCGCCGGGTTGGTGCATTAGTGGCAATGCGCCCAAACGGTTTATTGCATCTGATAATTTATCATCGTGTACATCAAGGCCGGCTGTAATATTATTTTTTGCATAAATAGCATTGGCTTCCTTGCTCCCTATTTGCGCATAGCCTAAACCGGAGGTATGCGTTAACAGGTCCCGGATAGTTGCTTGTCTTTTTGCGGCAACTGTTGTATACGTCGAATCTTTTTCATTGAATTTATCCAGCACTGTTTCATTGGCAAAGGACGGAATGTAAGCAGAGATAGGATCATCCAGTAAAAATTTACCTTCTTCGTACAACATCATAACAGCCACGCTGGCAATGGCTTTTGTTTGAGAAGCGATACGGAAAATAGCGTCTTTTTGTAAAGGTGCTTTGGTGCTGATGTCATTATACCCGGCAGGTTTATAATACACTACTTTACCATTGCGCACTATCAATCCCACCGCCCCGTTCAACCAACCCTTTTTAACCCATTCATTCATCCGGTCATCAATTCTTTTTAGTCTATCTGCAGAAAAGCCGGTGGTGGCCACATTAACGGCCTGTTCAATTTTTTGTGCATTTAAAGAAAATGCAGCAACCATTGCCATCATAAAAAACAGTGAACATACTTTCATAAAAAATAATTTTGTAACAGAATAATATCTTAAAGGTTATCCAATGTAGATGCACTATTTTTTGAGTGCATTTTAAGCAAATAATAATTGTTGCTAAAACTATGATATTTTTTTAGCTATTTAATTTTTTTTGCAATAAGTTATTTGATAAATATCCTGAAACATAAATAAACAAATGGCGGTACAAGATAAAGTTGGTAAATTTATCTTGTTTTTTCGATTGCAGAAAAAGCCACCTGAAAAAGGTTTTATTGTTATAAGACCATCGTTTTTCTTCCCTCTTTAAAAGCAATCGCAGCATAACCAAATTTTATAAATTTCTACATTTAAAAAAAACTTGTCATGTCATCACGAAGAAAATTTTTACACCAATCCTCCATGGTAATTGGTGCAGGCGCACTGGCCTCTGTATTTGATAACAAAGCGTATGCTTATTTTAAAAACCGCATTGCACCCAGCGATCAGTTAAACATCGGGGCTATCGGCATTAATGGTATGGGCTGGGCTGATGTGAAGGCTGCTTTAAAAGTTGCCGGCGTAAACCTGGTTGCTGTTTGTGATATTGATAAAAACGCAATAGACAAGCGGCTTGGAGAACTTGCTGCCTTAAACATAGATGCAACCAAAATAAAAAGATATGATGACTACCGGAAATTGCTGGAACAAAAAGATATTGATGCAATAATAATCGGTACGCCTGATCACTGGCATGCACTGATAATGATACATGCCTGCGAGGCTGGTAAAGATGTGTATGTAGAAAAACCGGTGGGCAATTCAATTATTGAATGCAATGCGATGGTAGCAGCTCAGCAACGCTACAATAAAATAGTACAGGCGGGTCAGTGGCAGCGCAGCCAGAAACATTTTCAGGATGCGGTAGATTTTGTACACAGCGGCCAGCTTGGTAATATACGCACCGTAAAAGTGTGGTGCTACCAGGGCTGGATGAAACCCGGTCCTGTAGTGCCAGACAGTGCACCGCCAACAGGTGTTGATTATAAACAATGGCTGGGGCCAGCCGTAGTAAGGCCCTTTAACAGCAGCCGTTTTCATTTTAATTTTAGGTGGTTTTGGGATTACGCCGGTGGCTTGATGACGGACTGGGGTGTGCATTTATTAGATTATGGATTGCTTGGCATGAAGGCAGATTTGCCCATCAGTGTAGTTGGCCTTGGAGGCAGGTTTGCCTATCCTGATTTGTATGAAGAAACTCCGGATACATTAACCACCTTATACGAATTTGACAAATTTAATCTGGTATGGGACTCAGCAATGGGCATTGACAATGGCTCTTACGAAAGGGATCACGGGATTGCATTTATTGGCAACAACGGTACACTCATTTTAAACCGCAACGGCTGGGAAGTGATTGAAGAAAAGCAAAGCAAAACTAAAGTGATCATGCCATTTCAAAAGCCATCAGACAATGGACTTGACATGCACATGGTGAATTGGGTAGGTGCCATAAAAAGCCGTAAGGCGGCAGATCTTCACTGCCCGATTCAGGCAGGTGCGCATGTTGCTACGGTGGCACAAATGGGCAATATTTCTTTCCGTAGTGGAAAAAAATTATTGTGGGATAAATCTAAAGGGGCCTTTACAGACGAAGCTATCAACAAAGAATATTTAATGAAGGAATACCACAACGGATACAAGCTTCCTAAAGTGTAGATGATTTTATTCAGTGTTGCAGGCATTGGATTATGCGTAAAATAAATAAGGAAAAACACTCCATTTAAAGTTGGGTTCTTTATTTTAGAAAGATTTAAATCAGCTTTTTTGATAGCGTTATTTCTTCATTATTGAGTTTGTTTTACTATTTAAGAAGTGCCGGCAGTTTCACAAAATTGCCGGCACTTCATATTTAAAAATTAATTTGTTGCTGCATCTAAATACCTTCCATAAATGTATCCATCACTTTATAAGTGTTTAAAAACTGTTGACAAGAAAGCTAACCAAGCATTAAATATAATGGACGGTTTCTATAATTTGCAATTGACAATTTAATACCAATTATGATATGGTTTATGACCTGATCTTAAAAAATATAGCTTCACACATTTCGCTTAACACGGATGAAAAAAATTATTTTATTTCGCTTTTAAAGATGGAAACAATAAATAAGAAAGAATTTGTTTTAAGAGAAGGGCAATTATGTACAAACATCAGTTATGTTAGCAGTGGAACACTAAGGGCTTATTACCTTGACAAAGAATGCAGGGAGGCTACCATTATGTTTGCCATATCAGATTGGTGGGTAACAGACATGTTTTGTTTCATCAATCAGCAACCGGCAATGTTGTTTATTGAAGCAGTGGAAAATAGTACCATCTTTCAATTACAAAAAAACGACCTTGAAAAACTCTATAACGAAATACCAAAGTTTGAAAGATTTTTCAGGATCATTATGCAAAATGTCTATATACGTGAGCAGTTAAGGGTTATACAAAGCCTGTCGCTTTCAGCAGCAGAGAGATACCACAGCTTCATTACAAAATATCCTCAAATAGTAAAACAGGTTACACAAAAACAAATTGCTTCTTATTTAGGAATTACACCTGAATTTTTAAGCACCGTAAGAAAAAATAAAAGCAAAAAAATAATTTCTTAAGCTACCTTAATTCCTTTGTACATTTCATTTACGTTCTTTGCTAAAAGAAATAATTATGCTGATACTTATTGCAGGCCCTTATCGCAGCGGCACAAACGACGATCCTGAATTAATGCAACAAAACCTGCAAAAATTAGAGGCCATGGCACTTCCGTTATTTCGTTTAGGGCATATTCCCATGATTGGCGAATGGGTTGCTCTGCCATTACTTCATCTTGCTGGTTCAACAAAGCCGGGAGATGCGCCCTATCAGGAAATTTTATATCCGGTGGCACACCGTTTACTTTTAAAATGCGATGCGGTATTGCGTATTGCAGGAGCATCAAAAGGTGCTGACGAAGATATCAGGATTGCCACAGAAAGAGGGCTTAAAATTTATTATCATGTAGAAGATGTACCACATGCAGAACAATAAGGTAAAAATTTACACAACAGAAATATTATCTGACAACTGGTATACTTTAAGGAAAGTTACCTACGGCTATTTGAAAAAAGATGGCGCCTGGCAAACTCAAAGCAGGGAAGCTTATGACAGGGGAAATGGGGCGGTTGTTTTGTTGTACAATATTTCGCTGAAAACGGTGATCCTCACCAGGCAATTTCGTATGCCTACCTTTATTAACGGTAATGGTGATGGTATGCTGATAGAAGCATGTGCCGGGCTTTTGGACAAAGACAATCCTGAAGATTGTATTAAGAGAGAGACTGAAGAAGAAACAGGCTATAAAATTACGGAGGTTAAAAAAATATTTGAAGCTTATATGTCTCCAGGCTCTGTAACAGAACTGCTGCATTTTTTTATTGCCGAATATTCGCATGCTATGAAAATAAATGATGGCGGTGGCGTTGCACTCGAACAGGAGGAGATTGATGTGCTGGAATTGTGTTTTGATAATGCCTTACAAATGATTGAAACTGGCGAAATAAAAGATGCGAAAACTATTATGCTGTTGCAGTACCTGCAGTTGAAAAATATTTTGTGAGTTTTCTCTGATCCTGTTCCCGCAGGCTTTAAAGCAACAGAAAGTATTTCTTTGTAGAAGATAACTTTTCACCCATATCATTATCTTTATAATCTTTTACTGTTTTTTTTGGCATTTAAGAAGAATTTTATGCAACAGAAATATCATTAGTATTTGTGAATTTTTCACTTTAGTTTTACTTCCAAAACATTAATTAAAAATTTATTTTTATGAGAAAATTACTTGTAATTATTTCCATGCTGATATTTTCATCAGCCAGTTACTGCCAGCTTACAAAAGATGAAAAGAGTAAGATTGCCAAAAATTTAGAATCTTCCTTACAAATTTTATCGAAGTCTGTTGAGGGCTTAAGTGAAGCCCAGTTAAATTACAAACCTGACACCAGCAAATGGTCAATCAAAGAATGTGTGTATCACCTTGCTTTATCAGAAACCAATATTTGGGGATGGATGCAGGGTGTTATGTCGGCACCGGCCAATCCTGATAAAAAAGCGTCGGTAAAAGCTACAGACGAACAGGTGATGGCGGGTGTAGAAGACCGGAGCCATAAAATTAAAACCAGTGAACCCTTTGAACCCAAAAATGCCAAATGGGCCACCAAAGATGAGGCGATGGCTTTTTTAAAATCAGAACGGGCTAAACATATCAGCTATATGAATGCAACTTCTGATGATTTCAGGAACCATATAGCAGAGCAGGGGCCCATGGGTCCGATGGATGCATACCAAATTATTATATTAATGAGCCAGCATACCATAAGGCACACCAAACAAATAGAAGAAGTTAAAGCCAGTGCTGGTTATCCCGCAAAATAAAACTGCATCACCAACTGGTTTAAATCAATTTGGTTTTTTACACAAATAAAAAGAGGCGCTTGTAAAGCGCCTCTTTTTATTAACTGGTTGCTGCATTTAAAATTGATGAAAAGACATGGATATGAATTGTAACACTTCCGGTAAAGCCGCCCGCCAGTAAGTCCAGTTATGTGCACCATCCCTGATACGGAATTCATGGGGTATTTCCTTTTTACGCATGGCTATATGAACCAGGCAATTTCCTTCATACAAAAAATCATCATCTCCACAGTCAATATACCAGCGCACTGATTTTTTTGTGCTGTCAGGCATATTATTTACAAGTTCCACCACATTCTGCCGTTTGTAGTAGGCTGCTATTGCCGTGTCAGCAATGGTGTTGTTCTCCCGTTTCAGCCTGGCCTTTGTACTGTCTAAATTTGCCGGCCCTGTTCCTGCACTTAGCGGGCAGGCGGCGGCAAATAATTCAGGGTGATGCAAAGCATAGGTAAAACTACCATCACCGCCCATTGATAAACCGGCTACTGCACGGTAATGTTTGTCAGCCTTTATGCGATAGGTTTTTTCAACAAAGGGCATCAATTCCTGGAAAAAAAAATCCTCGTACCGCCAGGTATTAGTGGCGTCGTTTGAATAACCCCTGCGGCCCGTATTGGCATCTGGCATCACAATAATCATGGGTGTAGCAGTTCCTTCCCTGATGGCTTTATCAGTAATATTTTGCACTTCACCAAACTGTACCCACCCTGTTTGGTCATCCCCGCCACCATGCAGCAAATACAATACAGGATAGCTTCTTTGAGAATTTTCATAATCTGGTGGCAGGTAAATAGCATACTTCCTGTCCATATTCAAAATTTTGCTTTTGAGGGAAAGGTTATCAAATACTTTGCCTGTTTGCGCCATGATACCGAACCAGGTGAATAAGCATACAATGAGAATGGAGATTTTTTTCATACAACAATTTTTGTTTAAAAGTAAAACTAAAATAGAAACAGCCCAATAGAATTGTTTAAGACCGCACACAAAAAGTGTAGCCTGAAAATACATTTCCTTAACTCACTCTTTCCCCATTTAACAACATATTGACCGCATGATCAAAAGAGCCTGCACGAATTACTTCACCCGCATTTACAAAAAATATTTCATCTGCATTTTGAATGGTGTTTAACCGGTGTGCAATAATAACACGGGTGGTGGTGACCGGCAATTTATTCAAAATATCCTGCAATATTTGTTCGGTGATGGTATCAATATTGGCGGTGGCTTCATCCAGTATCAGCAGTGCAGGGTTACGCAATACTGCACGCATAAAAGCTATGAGTTGTTTCTGGCCCAGGCTAATGCTTTCACCTCCCGAACTCAGTTCTGTATCAAGGCCCTTTTCAAAAATATGCAGCAGGTTTTGCAGGCCGGCGGCTTTGATGATTTCTTCCAGTTGTTGATTTGAAATTTTTTTATACTGTTCATTGCTATATAAAATATTCTCCTTTACGGTACCGGTAAAAAGAAAAGGTTCCTGCAAAATAAAGCCGATTTTATTAGTGCGTTCTGCTGGCTGATAACTTCGGATATCTTTATTATCCAGCAACACCTGGCCTTTTACAGGATCATATAATCTCGCAATTAATGAGGCAGTAGTTGTTTTGCCACCGCCTGTTGGACCAACCAATGCGTATGTTTTGCCAGGCTGAAGCGTAAAATTTATGTTGTGTAAAATCTCTTTTCCATCATTATATCCAAAAGAAACATTGCGGAATTCCATGATAGCCCCATTGGCAGTTGCAACATTTACAGCGGGCATTACCGGCAAGTTGGTTTGCATATTTAAAATGTACGAAATCCTGTCCCACCCTGCCATTGCCACCTGGAAGTTTGTCCATAAAGCTGCCAGCTGACGCAAGGGATTGTAAAAGTTGGTGGCGTAAGCAAGGTAACTTACCAGCAGGCCAATTGAAAAATTTCCGGCAGCAATAAGGTAGATGCCAAACGTAAGAACTATTAACTGGGCAACACCGGCAAAAAATCCATACACCGGTATAAACACATTATTGGCAATGCCTGCAGCAATAGCACTGGTATAGTTTTGTTTGTTGGCTTCATCAAAACGGTTTCGGAAATAATCCCTTCGGTTAAAGGCAATGATTACTTTAAAATTATGCAGGCTCTCCTGGATCTCTGCACTAAGGCCACCGGTTGTTTGCATACTAAGGGCGTTTTTTTTCTTTATCCACGACGAACTGAATTTGGTAAAGATGAATATGAGCACCCCTGGCAATAAGGTAGCAACACCCAACCGAAAGTTAATGGCCAGCAGAAAAATACCAGCACCCGTCATGGTGGCGATGGCCCCTATAAACTGCATTAATGATTGTGAAAAGAACTGGTTTATTTTATCGGTATCATTATTAACCCTCGAAATAAGATCGCCCGCTTTATTCTGGTTAAAGAAAGCAACCGGCAAGTCCTGTAGTTTATTAAAGATGGTATTGCGTAGTTTAAATAACATTCTTTGCCCTACCCCACCCATTAGCCTTGTTTGCAAATAACTGGCTACAAATGCCACCATATACATGGCAAGCAATATACCTGCCCACACCAATACACCATGGTAGTTTTTATGCACCACATATTTATCAATAACGTAGCCTATAATAAAAGGGCCAAGCAGGTTAAGTCCTGAATTGGCAAGAATAGCCCCCAGCGCCAGTACCAGGTTTTTACGCTCTTCTGTTATAAGCTGTAGCAGTTTTTGTAATGCACGCAGCGTAGATGTTTTTTGCTGCGTTGCAGAAATATCATTTAGGTTGTAATTCATAATTGCTGGTGCTCTGCTGTGAATTAAAAATCTGTATGTATTCAGGACTTTGTTTCATTAAATCGCTGTGTATCCCGGTAGCAACTATCTCGCCTTCCATCAACACTATTATTTGGTCAAAATGTTCTAACGTGCTTATTTTTTGTGTTACAGAAATGAGGGTGATGCCCGGATAATTCTTTCGCAAGTTTTCTACTATTTTTGTTTCTGTATTGCTATCGACCCTGGCAGTAAAATCATCCAGCAATAATATTTTCGGGTTTATGGCCAACGCCCTTGCCAGCATGATGCGTTGCTTTTGCCCGCCAGAAAGACTGGTTCCCCTTTCAGAAACAATGGTATCAAGCTTACGGGGCAGCGAATCTATAAAATCTTTCAACTCGGCAGTGGCTATGGCTTTGGCAAGTGATTCATCGGTAACCTGGTTGCTGAATGCAATGTTCTCCCGTATGCTCATGTTGAACAAAATGCTATCCTGAAAAACAAAACCTACCTGGCTGTAGAAATTTTCTTTATTATACTCTTCAATGTTTGCGTCGTCAAACATTATGATACCTTCTGCAGGTTTTATCAAACCGGTTAACAGGTAGAGCAACTGTGTTTTACCGGCAGCAGTTGGACCAATGACCGCCAGTGTGGAACCTCCCTTTATCGAAAAATTAATGTGCTTTAAGGCAGGCTTCTGACCATACATTACTGATACATTTTCCAGCGTAATATCTCCTTTTAAAGCTCCTTTTTTGGTGGAGTTATCCGGTATATCCTTTACATCCAGCACCACACTGATACGCTGATAACTTGCAGTTGCCTGGGCTATCACATTGCTCATAAAACCAATAACCAAAATTGGAAAAATGAGCAGTGCCAGGTAACTGTTGAAGGCTGCGAAATCGCCCAGCGACATAGTGCTGATTATTACAAAATGGCCGCCCATGGTGAGTATTACCAGCCCCGCCATGTTGGCTGTAAAAATGATGACCGGTATCAACCCTGCAAATAATTTAAGGATACTCATACCAAGCGTTTTAGCCTGTGTATTGGCATCCAGAAATTTTTGATATTCCAGTTGTTGCGAATTGATCACTCTTATGATGGCAGCTCCTAAAATACTTTCATTGATAACTTTGTTCAACCTGTCAACCACCAGCCTGCTTTGCAAAAATATTGCCCGCACTTTTTTCAACACAAAAAAGAATGCGCCACCAATAATGGGGATAATGGCAACGATGGCAAGAGCCAGTTTCCAGTTGATGGAAAACAGCATAATGCAAGCCCCGATAATAATTATAATGGATGATGCAATGGATACAATGGCCTGCGATACAAACATTTTAATTGAATCCACATCGGCAGTTAAATTGGTTAATAATTTAGATGGATTAGACTGTTCAACATACGCATTGCTTTGTATGGATATTTTATGCGAAAGCCTGGAACGAAGATCCCTGGCCACTTTTTCAGAAGTATATACCTGCACCATTCCCTGCAACCAGGTAAAAATAAAAATGATCAGGGTGGCGGATAAGAATTTGATCAGCACCTGCTGCAGCACATAATGCTTTGGAAAAGCATCAATGCCATTGGCAATAATTTTTGGTAAAAAAAGGTTGATGCCATTACTTAGTAATGCAAAAAAAAGCAGTAAAAAAATCATGCCTTTGTAAGGTGCCAGCAAGCTGAATATACTGGAGTTTTTTTTGGTAGCATTACCGGAAATACCTGCCATTTTTACCATGGTTAATTAAGCGTTAATAAACCGGAAAAATAATCAAAATAATGGTAAGATAAATACTTAACCGATACAATTGATTAACGGCAGAAGGAAATATTCGTGCTTGAATTTTCGTAGTATTTTTTTGTAGCAAAATGAATAAGCGTTTTACATAGTTCTAAATGTACAAGAGAGTGTGATCCTTCTGCTACACCCAGGATAAACAATATTGCTCAATGGATTTTTTGTTTGGACAAAAAAAACCTGTAGCATACACTACAGGTTTTTACTATTTTATTTTTTTAAATTATTTTTTTAAATACATTACTTCTTTCACCAGCTTTACTGTTCTTTCAACATTTGGCAAATAAAGCGCAACCAAATTTGGTGCGTAGTGCATGGGTGCATCAACTGAAGTAATTCTACGGATGGGTGCATCCAGGTAATCGAACCCTTCTTTTTGTATGCGGTACGTAATTTCGGAAGATACAGAAGCAAAGGGCCATTGCTCTTCTACTATCACCAAACGGTTGGTTTTTTTTACACTTTCTAAAATGGTAAACCAATCCAGCGGACGAATAGTTGCCAGGTCTATCACTTCTGCTTCAATGCCTTCTTTAGCCAGTTCTTCGGCAGCACTTAATGCAACCTTCATCATTTTATTAAATGATACGATGGTTACATCGGTGCCGGCCCTTTTAATAAATGCTTTGCCAATAGGTAATAAATATTCTTCTTCAGGCACATCGCCCTTTTCGCCGTACATCACTTCGCTCTCCATAAAAATAACCGGATCATCATCCCGGATAGCACTTTTTAATAAGCCCTTTGCATCATAAGGGTTACTTACCGAGATAACTTTTAAACCAGGAATATTTGCATACATTGATTCAAAAGCTGTGCTGTGCTGAGCTCCTAACTGACCGGCGCTTCCGTTGGGGCCACGAAAAACTATAGGGCAACCCACCTGTCCGCCACTCATTGCCAGCATTTTAGACGCTGTATTTAAAATTTGATCTAAAGGCAAAACGGCAAAGTTCCAAGTCATATATTCTACAATTGGCCGTAACCCATTTTGTGCTGCACCCACTGCAATACCTGTGAAACCTAACTCGGCAATGGGGGTGTCAATTATTCTTTTTTCGCCAAACTCATCCAGCATACCCTGGCTCACTTTGTAGGCCCCATTGTATTCGGCCACTTCTTCCCCCATTAAAAATACCCTTTCATCCCGTCTCATTTCTTCCTGCATAGCTTCCCTAAGGGCTTCTCTAAAAGCAATTTGTCGCATGTATTTTAATTATTTATTTATGAGCACACTATTTTGAGTGGCAAATTTATCTTATAGTAACCATATCAGCAAATCGTGTTAATTTAAATTGGCTTTGCAGAAGAAGATGGAACACCTGCTTCGTTATTTATACTGATCACAAAGTGTCGTCTTAAATATGGCTGATTTAAATTTCCTGAACTTTCCTAAATTATTCATTGTAATTATACCCTATGAAAATCATAGGCCAGATTATTGTAGCCATCATAAAACCCCACTTGCATTGTACACTTACTACCACGTTATCCACAACTATTATACAGCATATTTTTTAAAAAAAAGAAGATCATTTACAATAGAAAAAATTAAGCGTAGCAGTTTAATGACAAGGATGTTTTTTTTATGATGAGGCGCAAAGGAAATGATACAGTGGATTGTAAATTAAAGCGTGTAGGCCTAACCGTTGTTGTTGAAAAAAAATTATTAAATAAATTTTAAAAAATCATCAGAAAAAATTTTGTTTATAAGAAAAAGTTTTTACCTTAACGGCAAGATCCAATTTCAACAAAAATATCCCGCTTTAACATCTTAGAAAAACATTTACAACATGCCTTTTGCTTTTGCAAAAGGCATGTTGCTTTATATGCTATTTGCGTTAATGGCCAACCAGCATTACATATTTTGAATGACCATTGCAGATGCCCCGCCCCCGCCATTGCAAATACCGGCAGCCCCGTATTTACTATTGTGTTGTTTTAACACATTAATGAGGGTTACAATAATCCTTGCACCGCTACAGCCAAGGGGGTGACCGATAGACACCGCACCACCATTGACGTTTACAGTTGCAGGGTCAAGTTTCATACGTTTACTATTTTCTATGCCTACCACACTAAAGGCTTCATTCAATTCCCAAAAACTAATGTCTTCCATTTGTAAACCAGCTTTAGCAACCGCTAACGGAACTGCAATAGATGGCGTTGTGGTGAACCATTCCGGTGCCTGCTCAGCATCGGCATAAGATATTATTTTAGCAATTGGTTTTAACCCCAGTTCAATAGCTTTTTCTTTGCTCATCAACACCAATGCAGCAGCTCCGTCATTCATCGTGGATGCATTGGCGGCAGTTACTGTTCCTTCTTTTATAAAGGCCCCTTTTAGCCCCGCTATCTTGTCAAACTTTACGTTAAATGGCTCTTCATCTTTATTAAATAAAACAGGGTCGCCATTTTTTTGAGGGATAGGAACAGCTACAATTTCATTATGAAATCTGCCTTCATTAACTGCTGCCTGCGAACGCTTATAACTTTCAATGGCAAAGGCATCCTGCTGCTCCCTGCTTATACCACAGGTGATTGCACATAGCTCGGCGGCATTGCCCATGGCATTGCCATCATACACGTCTGTAAGGCCATCCTTAGCCAGTCCATCAATAAAAATGGTATTCCCATATTTATTTCCCCAGCGAATAGCGTCTGCATAAAAGGGTACATTGCTCATACTTTCCATACCCCCCGCCACCACAATATCCGCATCGCCCAGCAGGATACTTTGGGCTGCCTGTGCAATGGCTTTCATGCCACTGGCACACACTTTATTAATGGTGGTACAGTTTACTTCATTAGGTAAACCCGCAAACTTTGCAGCCTGTCTTGCCGGGGCCTGACCCATATTGGCTTGTATAACCGCACCCATTAATATATCATTAACCATAGCGGGTGTAATGCCTGCTTTTTCAACAGC
Organism: Ferruginibacter sp.; assembly: GCA_025359625.1. Taxonomy (GTDB): domain Bacteria; phylum Bacteroidota; class Bacteroidia; order Chitinophagales; family Chitinophagaceae; genus Ferruginibacter. Next base: position 489 of record JANYFT010000176.1, on the reverse strand, counting down.
GCCTTTAATGGCAATGGCCCCTAACTGTGTGGCGGTAAAACCTTTTAAGGAGCCGCCAAAACTACCTATGGGGGTACGTACTGCCGACATAATATATACTTCTTTCATTTGCATTGATCGTTTACTGGCAAAGGTAAGATTTATGTGATTAGGCTAAATTGTGGGTGCGTTTTTAATTAGCTTATAAAATTGTATCAATTACAAAATGTAGTTCAGGCTATTTTACCCAACTTTGCACTTCAAACCGATTTATGCAATTATACAAATTAAATACCCTGCTGTTTCTTAGTGTGTGCTTACTGATAACTGCCTGCGACCCTTCAAAAAAAGCGATGCTGACACCAAAACCGGAGGCTATTACCTCGTTACATTTTTTAGGTGAAAAGGATATTCCTTATAACTTACCCTACAATAATACCACGGTAGGCGGCTTATCTGGTATTGATTATGATTCTACGCATGGCACGTATTACCTCATCAGCGATGACA
>JANYFT010000125.1 GCA_025359625.1 Ferruginibacter sp. | reverse complement strand
AGCGGTGTGGTGCAACCCATAAAGACTTATCACATTGATGCCATTGAAGGCGGTTATGTAAAAGAAAAAGTAATTGATGGCGGCAACACAGTTGAACAGGGGGATGTGATTTTAAAACTGGATAATAACCGCCTGCAAATGGAATTTGTGCAACAGGAAACAGAAATCAACCGCCTGATAAATGAATTGCAAAATACAAGGCTTCGGTTGAAGCAGGATAAATTTGGATTGAAACGTACTTCGAATGAGGTAGATTTTCAATTGTCGCAGGCAAAGGATAATAACGACCGTAACGAAAAATTATTTAAGGGGAAGGTGATCAGCGAGCAGGAATATCTTAAAACAAAAAGGGAGTATGAAAAATTGTTTAATCAAAAAGGTATAGAAGTAGAATCACAAAACTACCAGGAAGAAAATTCCACCTTACAAATACACCAGTTGGAAGGAACGCTGCAACACTCGCAAAAGAACCTGGAACTGATGAAAGAAAATTTAAGCAACCTTGTGGTGAGAGCGCCTGTTGGCGGCTTACTATCTTCCATTGAAACCGAAGTAGGCAGCAGCATTACTGCCGGACAAAACATTGGCCAGATAGATGACATCAACGGTTTTAAAATGCGTGCCGGTGTAGATGAGCATTATATCAGCAGGATCTTTGTAGGCCTGAAAGGTACCATGGAATTTAACAATCAAAACTACGAGTTGCTGATTGCAAAAGTTTATCCCGAAGTAAAATCCGGCAGGTTTGAAGTTGACATGACCTTTACAGTAAAAACACCCGACGGCATCAGGCGTGGACAATCTGCTTCCATAAGAATGGAACTGGGCAAATCATCCAAGGCGATATTGATCCCGGTGGGCGGGTTCTTTTCAGAAACAGGCGGCAACTGGGTGTATGTGATGGATGCCACCGGAAAGAAAGCGGCAAAACGTACCATCACCCTGGGCAGGCGCAATCCCGAATTTTTTGAAGTGTTGGATGGTTTAAAACCAGGTGAAAAAGTAATCACCAGTTCGTATGAAAATTTTGGTAAGAATGAAGTGCTGGAATTTTAGCAACAGGCATAGCAATTTTTTTATTCACTATAAAATAAGAAAAAATGAGGATCAGAAAATACATTTTTATAGCGGCTTTTTTAATGTCTATATTCATTAGTGTATCTACAAAATGTGGCACTACCATCAGGCAACCAAACTGCTGTATTGAAAAAGAGCAAGCCGGCGCAACTGATTATTATGAACACTATAACCCGCTATTTATAAAATATTTCTTTTAACCAATGTCTCGATAAAAGGGACAGGAACTAAACCATCAACCATGATTCAAATTAAAGAACTGCAAAAATTATTTTCAACCGAAGAAGTAGAAACGACGGCCTTAAATGGTATCAACCTCGACATTAAAGAAGGGGAATTTGTTGCTATCATGGGGCCAAGTGGTTGTGGTAAATCAACCTTGCTAAACATAGTGGGTTTGCTGGATAATCCATCTGGCGGCGACTATAACTTCTTTGGTACCGAAGTAGCAAAAATGACAGAACGCAAAAGGGCCCAGTTGCGTAAAGGCAATATTGGCTTCGTGTTTCAGAGTTTTAACTTGATTGATGAACTGACCGTTTTTGAAAATGTAGAACTGCCACTGATCTACATGAACATGCCGGTAAAAGAAAGAAAAGTTAAAGTTGAAACCGTGCTGGAGCGAATGAACATCATGCACCGCCGCAATCACTTTCCTCAGCAGTTAAGTGGTGGCCAGCAGCAACGTGTGGCCATTGCACGTGCAGTAGTGGCGAAGCCAAAATTAATTTTAGCGGATGAACCTACCGGTAACCTCGATAGTAAAAATGGAGAAGAAGTAATGAAATTATTGCAGCAGTTAAATGAAGAAGGCACCACCATCATTATGGTTACACACAGCCCTTATGATGCAGGTTTTTCTCACCGCATTGTTAATTTGTTTGATGGAAAAGTGGTGACAGAAAATTTTCATGTATGATAAACACTGGTATACACCTACAGCATCGGTAAAACAACCAACCTAATAACTGAGAATTTTTAAAGAAAATTATATGTTTAAAAATTATTTTAAAACAGCCATTCGCAACCTGATGCGAAATAAAGTTTTCTCTTTTATTAATATCACCGGACTTAGTATTGGCCTGGCATGCTGTATATTGATTTTATTGTTTACAAAAGATGAGTTAAGTTATGACCGTTTTCATGTCGGGAGCCATCAGATTTATCAATTAACATGCGACAGGATTGAAAAAGAAGGTGCTCACAAAAAATTTGCTATTGCTGCAATGGTTCAGGGGCCTGCATTTAAGCAGGAAATTCCGGAGATACGGGCATTTGTGAGAGTAAACAATAAGCAATTAGTTATTAAGAAAGACAATAGTGCTTTTAGTGAAAAAATTACATGGGCCGATGAAAATTTCTTTTCAGTTTTTTCTTTTTCTCTGCTGTCAGGTAACCCTTCAAAAGTTTTATCTGATCCTCATTCTGTTGTATTGACTAATGAAATGGCAGATAAATATTTTGGAACCAGAGATGTTATAGGAAAGATATTACAGATTGAAATTAACGGTGCGTTTGAGCCTTTTACAATATCAGGTGTTGCCCAAAAGAGCCCTGAAAATTCCAGTATTAAGTTTAATATGGTTTTGCCTTTTAAATATTTGGAGCAATCAAATCCGGATAATGGATGGATGTGGGTTTCTTACCCAACCTATTTTGTAATCAATCCGGGTGCTGATGTGAATTTAATTAAAACTAAAATGGCACACGTATTTCAAACTCAGGCCAAAAGTGAGATAGACATTAACCACCAGGCAGGCTATGATAATAAATTTGTTTGGGGCGTGTTGCCATTTGAAAAGATGCATCTAAATACAGAATATGAGGGTGTTCCGGAAGCAAGTAGCCCTGTCTATTCATATATACTTACAGGAATTACTGTATTTATTTTATTGATAGCCTGCATCAATTTTGTAAACCTTTCAATGGCACAGTTTTTAAAAAGAAGGAAGGAAATAGGCATCAGAAAGGCAGTTGGAGGTTTACGACGCCAACTAATAAAACAGTTTTTGGGTGAATCTTTTTTGGTATGCCTTATATCATTCTCGCTGGCTATTTTATTGGCTGTATTATTATTACCGGTTTTTAATCAGTTGGCAAATAAAAAATTAAGCTTTACTTATCTTTTCGATTTTCAATTTGCAGGCATAATAATTATACTTTTTGTTGTAACTGTATTTGCAGCGGGCTTTTATCCCGCCATAGTATTATCAGGTTTCAAACCAGTCCAGGCTTTGCAAAGCTCCTCTGAATACGGTGGTAAAAATTACCTTTCAAAAAGCCTGATTGTGGCGCAATTTTCTCTTGCAACTTTTTTAATTATTGCAACTTTATTCATTTATGCCCAGTTTAATTTTCTCACAAAAACAAACCTTGGGTACAATGAAAAAAACCTGATAGAGTTTGTTGTAGAAAAGGCTGTTATGGATAAGCCATTGATGAATGTATTTAAAACTGCATTTGCAGCTATACCCGGCGTAGAAATTGTATCCTATAAAAATATAGGAAAATTCGGAGGTAAAACACAGGCTAACGGAAAAGAGTTTGTTGCCACTTACGAGCATGTAGACGAAAATTATCTTCCAGCTTTGCAGGTTCCGGTTTTATCAGGTAGAAATTTTTCTGCTAACTTTTCTGATTCGCTTAATTCAGTATTGGTAAACGAAACTTTTGCAAAGGAAGCTGGATGGAAAGACCCTGTTGGCAAAACGGTTGATTTTATGAATTTACCAGGTTGGGGCAACAGGAAAGTAACAGTAATTGGTTTAGTGAAGGACTATCACTTTGAATCGTTAAAGGAAAAAATTAAGCCACAGGTTTTAACCATGGATTCGCAACTCCCTCTTGGAAATTTTTTGATAAGAATTAATAAAGCCAATATTCCGGCAACCATATCGGCCATGGGAAAAAAATACCATTCTTTAATTTCAGACGATCCTTTTCAATATAATTTTAAAAGCGATTTGCTCAATAAAAACTATCAGTCAGAATCTCAATGGAAGGCTATTGTGAGTTTTGCAGCACTGGTTACTATTTTTATTTCCTGTATAGGATTATTTGGCCTTACTATGCTGTCAACTGAGAAACGTTATAAAGAAATGGGTGTTAGAAAAGTATTGGGTGCAACAACTGTTCAGGTAGTAGAATTAATATCCCGTGATTTTATAAAACTGGTTTTTATTGCATTCTTAATAGCAATTCCAATTGGCTGGTATTCCGTTAACAGGTGGTTACAAAATTTTGCGTATCACATTAATATTTCATGGTGGATGTTTGCAACGGCTGGTTTACTGGCTTTACTGATTGCTTTTTTTACAGTAAGCTTTCATGCCATTAAAGCTTCACTTGCTAACCCGGTAAACTCGTTACGAACAGAGTAATTATAAACTAAATCTTTTACCTTAATAAATTAAAAACAACTAATTAAAATGAAAAATAAATTATTGGTAGTAATGGTGTTAACAATGATTATAACAGTAAATGCAGCATCCCAAACAACGCCGCAAAAACCTGTAAAAACCGGAAATGAATGGAAGATGCCAGCTGATGTTTTTAAAAGGTCGGAAGCATATTCAAACAATTTAAAAATAAAACTCGGCCTGAGTGATGTACAAACAAAAAGGGTGTATGACGCCTATTTGGCAAATACAAAACCTGTGGATGAAATTCAAGTTTTACCAGGGAGTGATGAAGAAAAAAAGATAAAGTTAAAAACCAATAAGGCCGAATTTAATGAAACTTTAAAAAGTATTTTATCGCCTGCGCAATTCGATAAATATTTAAAGATAATGCCTGCAATTTGAAGATTAAATATTTAGGCAGAGGATATCTATTTTTATTTTTTAGAAGCAGTTTTTTTATTAATCATTCATTCAAAAAATTAAAACATCTTCGGACTTAAGGGTTAAGAAATGTTATTTCGAAGAGATTTATGGAGACTTTATATATGTACTTTAAGCTGGCTTTACGCAATCTCATAAAAAATAAACTTTTCACTACTGTTAACATCATTGGTTTATCTGTTGGTATTACCAGTGTAATGGCATTGTCGTTTTCAGTATACCAATACATTACCACCGACCGGATGTTCAAGGGTAAGGAAAATATGTATTACCTCAAAACGATTTCTCCATCCGGGGAATCTTACATGCAGACAACCTATCCGTTGCTGGAAGAAATTGTAAGAACCTGCCCAGAAGTGGAAGCAGGTACACATGCACAAAACTGGGGTAATCCTCCGTGGCTGAAGTACGGCGATAAGGAAACACAGGAAGGAACCAATTATGTGGAGAAAGATTTTTTAAAAGTATTTACATTTCCATTAACACATGGCAATCCTGCAACAGCATTGAATGATAAATTTTCTGCTGTAATTTCTGATAAAGTTGCCCGCCAATTGTTTGGTAAAGAAAATCCGCTGGGCAAAACCATTACAGCAGACGATTCTGTACAACTCACTATCACCGGTGTAATGGCACCACAGCCAAATAACAACACCATGCATTCTGATGTGTTGTTAACCGCCGCTTTATTAAAAGACAATAAAGAGTTTGTTGGCGGCGCTAATTGGTACAACAGTTTTGCCAGTAATTTTCTTCGCCTGAAACCCGGCAGCAGTATTCCGCTGTTTGAATCGAAGCTGGCAAAAATTGTAGCAACAAATTATGCACCTGAATCAAAAAACAGTATCATTAAAGCGGTTGCTTTTAGTAATATGAAAAATGAAGCCGGCCCTTTGATCGGCGTTATTATCAAGGGCTCTGTGGGAGCTGCAGTTTTTATATTGCTCATTATTGTTGTTAACCTCATCAACCTTAATACCGCTACCATGTACACCCGCTCAAAGGAAGTAGGCGTGCGGCAAATGATGGGCAGCGGAAAGAAAAATATTATTCTTCAGTTTTGTGTTGAGAATGGTTTACTGGTATTTTTTTCTGTTGTTTTCGGCACCCTGTTGTTTATGTATGCACTGCTGCCGCAGATGAATAAATTTACCGGTGACCGGTTTGGAGAAAGTGTACTGAACATTAAAAATGATTATCCTTTTTTGCTGTTGTTTATTTTTATTGGCATTGTAATAACGTTGGTTGCTGGCAGCTTGCCGGCCTGGCGGCTAACGGCATTTAAAATAAGTGATGTGGTTAAAGGCAGGCTGGGCAATATAAACAGTAGCAACCGCATGCGGAATATTTTTATTACCGTGCAGTTTACACTGGCGATCATCTTCATTGGTATTACGCTTATTCTTAACAGGCAGATCAATTATATGAAGTCTGTTTCTGTTGGCTTCAACAAAGAAAATGTGGTGGTGATAAATACTGACCTCGCTTTCAGAAATCCACAGGCAGCAGGTGTGCATTTTGAGAGCCTGCTTCAACAGCTAAAGGACAATCCCAATGTAAGAGCAGTTTCCACGGCACAAACTATCCCAACCGGTTATTGGGATAATTACAATACTTACATGGAAACTGCCAGTGGCAAAGAAATAAAATTCAGGCATGCCGGAGCAGATGCAGGTTATTTAAAAACATTTGAAGTGCACCTGGTTGAAGGACGTGATTTCGATGACGCATTGGCGGCCAGCGAAGAAAAATCGGTCATTATTAATAAGACAGCGATGAAGGCTTTTGGATGGACATCAGCCCTGGGGAAAAAATTGGTGTCCAAAGGAGGCAATGAAACATTCACCGTAATTGGTGTAATGGACGACTTTAATTATCAGAATACACAAGGTGCCATTGAGCCATTAATGCACTGGTACAATGGCAAACAAAAACTCGATTACAATAATTATCTAAGCATCAATGTAGCTCCTGCCTATCAAAAGAAACTATTGGAACAATTGCAACATGATTTTGCAGCCATGCCAAGCCGCAGGTCTTTTAAATATAGCTACATGAGCGACCTGGTGAACAACCAATACACTTTGCTCAACGGCATTTTAACCACCACCAACTTTATCGCCTTTCTCACCATTCTGGTGGCAAGCATGGGTATGTTTTGATTAATATCGCTGCTGGCAAAACAAAAAGTAAAAGAGATTGGTGTAAGAAAAGTGTTAGGAGCAAGCATACAGAATATCGTGACCATGTTATCAAGGGATTTTTTAAAGTTGGTATTGATTGCAAGTGTTATTGCCTTGCCTGTAGCCTGGTACGCCATGCACAACTGGCTGAGTGATTTTGCCTACGCATTGAAATAAAATGGTGGATGCTTTTACTGACAAGTGTAATTGCCATCATCATTGTAATATTTACAGTAGGTTTTCAAAGCATAAAAGCTGCATTGATGAACCCGGTAAAGAGTTTGCGGACTGAATAAACCCCCATCCCCTGAAGGGGAGAAAAGGCAATAATTTTAAGTCTTCTATTTCTTTTCTGATAGGCCAGCGTGAAACTTTAGAGAATCGAAAGAATAGGTGAATAATGGAAATGTTTGAAGGCTGATTTTTGGTAGCTGATTTATTTTAGGTAGGTGATTTTTTTGCAATGGGGTTCTGGATATTTTATTTGATTTAGCTCCCGTAGGAGCTGCCTCTTTGTAGAAATTTGTTATCGTTTTTTAACTCCGTAGGAGCAACCCCTTTGTAGAAAATGATTGCAAATAAAACAAATACAGTAGCGAATTTAAAAAGAGTGCCACAAAGCGGAGAATGTAGCAGAGGGCGATGCAACGATGCTGAACATAGCTGTGTTTTAGCCCGGACAAAAAGGTTTAATTAAGTATTTATGATAAAATAATTTAGCATGTTTAAAAACTATTTAAAAATTGCCTGGCGCAATCTTAAAAAACACAAAGCCTACACTGCCATAAACCTTGTTGGTTTAATAGTAGCGTTCAGCAGTAGCATCCTTGTTTTTTTGGCTGCCTATTTTGATCTGTCGTATGATGGTTTTCACGCCAATGAAAAAAATATTTACCGCACTCTTAACCAGGTGCAAACTGCCGAGGGGGTAAGATACGGCAGCTCTATGGGCTATCCTTTGGCACCCACTTTAAAAAAACAATTTTCAGAAGTAAAATATGCTGCCAGGCTTAAATTTGGCAGTGGTGCCATTCGCTACAATGGCAAAGATTATAACAAATCTATCCGGACTACCGATCCTGATTTTTTAAAAATGTTTTCTTTCCCAATGGTTGCGGGCAGCGCAGCCAATGCACTAAATGACCTTAATGATATTGTTATTAGCCAGCACATGGCGAAAGCCATTTTTGGTGCAGATGACCCGATGAACAAAACAGTACAGGTAAAGCTTAACAATGCATGGACAAATTTTATTGTAACAGGCGTTATCAGTGATTTTCCGGATAATTCTTCCATTCAGTATGATGGCTTTATCCGTATAGAAAATGCCGGAGATTATGCTGAAAATAAAAACGAATGGAACAATCAGCACCACAATGTATTTATACAACTTGCAGACAATGTAAGCCAAGCCCAGTTCGAAAAAAAGATACAGTCCTTTTTAACTAAAAACAATCCACTCAGTCCGCAAGACATCAAAGGATTAAATGTTAAACCGGATAAATTCGGCAACTATGCTACTTTGTTATTAACGCCTTTAAGAGATGTTCATTTTTTTGATAGTAGCACCGGCGGAACAAAAAAAACTTATGTGTACACGTTGTTTTTACTGGCTTTTTTTGTCATGCTCATTGCCAGTATTAATTTTATCAACCTGTCCATTGCCCGTTCCTTTACCAGGGCAAAAGAAGTGGGGGTACGCAAATCTATCGGTGCCAATAAACGCCAGATGTTTTTACAGATATGGGGCGAATCATTACTAATCTGCGCCATCGCTTTTATCATCGGGTTGCTAATAGCTTATCTTTTACTGCCGTCTTTCCGCACCCTGTTCAATACATTGCTGCCTTTTTCATTTATAGTACAGCCGGTTACTTTGCTCTGTATACTAGGATGTTTTCTGCTGGTGTCATTGTTATCCGGCGGCTATCCGGCTTTAATCATGTCAGGCTTTAATACCATCGAAATTTTAAAAGGAAAGCTTACCTTAAAAAAACGTGGAGGACTTCGCAACGGGTTAATTGTAATACAATTTTCCATCGCTATTTTACTGATCTGTAGTACCGTTATTGTATTGCAGCAACTCAATTATCTGCGTAAGATGCCGTTGGGGTATGATAAACAGCAGGTGATAAGCGTGCCCATCAGCAGCAATATTGAAGGGGGGAAATTTATTGAAAAAATGCGTAACCAGTTTTTGATGGACCCTAATGTTGTGGCCATTTCCGGTACCAGCATTAATATTGGCGATGGTTTGGACAATAGCAACAGTAGACAAAGTTATGGTTTTGATTATGGCGAAAAAGCCATACAAACCGACTGGCTGTATGTTGATTATGGTTACCTGAAAACATTGGATATGAAATTGATTGCAGGAAGGGATTTTGATAAAGCTTTTGCAACAGACTCCACCACATCCGTGATCATTAACGAAAGCATGGCAAAACAAATGGGTGACAAAGATGTGATTGGTAAATTTTTATGGCCGGATACGTCGCGACCGAAGTTGCAGGTAGTAGGTGTTATTCCTGATTTTCATTTGTACTCGCTGCACGAAAAAGTAGATCCGCTCACTATGCAGGTTGGTCATAGTACTTCCATGGGGTATGCCTTACTGCGCCTGAAGCCAGGCAATATGATAAGCATGATGGATAAGGTTAAAAAATTCTGGAAAAGTGAATTGCCTGATAAAGAATTCAAGGGGTCTTTCCTGGATGAAAATACAGAGCGATGGTTTAAAAAAGAACAACAGTTGTCCACCATTTATAGCATTGCAGCGGCCATCGCCATTATTATTAGTTGCATGGGTTTATTTGCCATTGCCTTGCTGATGATAGAACAACGCATTAAAGAAATTGGTGTACGCAAAACACTCGGTGCAAGTGTGCACTCGATTGTAAAAATGCTCAGCAAAGATTTTATAATGCTGGTATTGGTATCCATTGCAATTGCCTCGCCTATTGCATGGTATGCTATGAACAACTGGTTAAAAGATTTTGCTTACCACATCAGTATCCAATGGTGGGTATTTGCAGCAACAGGTTTACTTGCCATCATCATTGCAATGGTTACTGTAAGTTACCAAAGCATAAGGGCAGCATTGATGAACCCGGTGAAGAGTTTGAGAAGCGAATAAAGCCCCCATCCCCTAAAGGGGGGTAAGGCAATAGTTTTCAGCTTCGGAGGGGCTATCGTTTTTTTTAACTCCGTATGAGTTGCCGCTTTGTAGCAAATAATTACAAATAAAACAAATACAGTAGCGAATTTAAGAGGTGTACCACAGAGCTGTAAATGTAAAAGAGGGCGATGCAAGGATGTTCAACAAAGCTGTGTTTTAGCCCGGACAAAAAGTTTTAATAAAATATTCATCAATATAAATAAATCGGGATGCTGAAAAATTATTTTAAAATCGCCTGGCGTAACCTTGGTAAAAACAAGGGTTATACTTTTGTAAACATTGCCGGGCTGGGCATTGCCTTTGCCTGCAGCATACTTATCTTTTTATTCTGTTCTTTCCAGTTATCATTCGATAATTTTCATACAGATAAAGACCGCATTTTTCAACCCTATTTTATTTTCAGTACAAAAGAGGGAATCAAAAAAAATGGCGGTATGTGTTTCCCCTTTACACCCAATTTGAAAGCAGAAAACCCTGAAGTTGAAAAGGCAGCACGGATAATAAATCTTGCCGGCGTTGTAAGATATAAAGATAAAGTGTATGAAAGTTTTGTAAATGGTACGGATGAAGACCTGCTGGATATATTTAGTTTTCCATTGGTTACCGGCAGCAAATCCTCTGCTCTTAACGGCCTCAGCAATATCATTATTACCCAGGCCACGGCAAAAAAAATATTTGATACAGAAGACCCGATGGATAAAACTATCCAGGTGCAGATAGATCATCAATGGCAAAATTTTATTGTAACAGGTGTTTTAAAAGATTATCCCCAAAATTCTTCTATACGTTTTGAGTCATTTGTACGGATAGAAAATACACCAGGATATACCAATCTGCAAAACAACTGGAGTGCATACAACCATTATGCTTACCTCAAACTAAAGCCATCGGTTACTGCTGCGGCCTTTCAAAATAAAGCGCAACCATTTTTAGAAAAATATTTTAAGACAAATGCTGAAGATGCAAAAAAAGAGGGCATAACACCTGATAGGAATGGCCATTACACCAGCCTTGGTTTGTTGCCCTTTACACAAATTCATTTTGCAACAGATATTTTGGGTGATGGTGCAGCCAAGGCATTGATCTATACCATGATGACCATCGCATTGGTAATTCTGCTGATCGCCAGCTTTAATTTTATCAATCTCAGCATTGCATTGTCCATGACCCGTGCGAAAGAAATGGGAGTGCGTAAAAGTTTAGGCGCACAAAAAAAACAGGTATTTTACCAGTTGTTTGGCGAATCATTTCTGGTGTTTTTTATTGGCTGGTTGCTGGGTATTGCTACAGCCGCAGTTTTATTAATACAGGCGATAAAAATATTTAAGATAAATATGTCGCTGGCATTTATTTTTCAGCCTCCAATTATTGCATTGCAGTTGGTAGCTTTCTTCCTTATTACTTTGCTTGCGGGCGGCTATCCGGCATGGTCTGTCAGCAGGTTCAATGCGGTAGAGGTTTTAAAAGGAAAGCTTTCATTAAAGCGTCCCGGCCCTTTACGCAATACCATTATCATAACACAATTTACTATTGCCTGTTTGCTTATTTGCTGTACCATCATTGTAGCACACCAAACGGCTTATCTGCGTAAAATACCACTGGGGTTTAATAAAGAACAAATCATAAGTATACCTGTAACCAATGAAGAAAACGGGAATATGGTACTGGAGAAATTCCGGAGGGCATTGGAAAATCACGCAGGAATTGTAAGTGTTACAGGCAGTGATATTAATATAGGTAAAGGACTTGATAACCGGACATCCCGTTCAACAGTTGGATTTGAATACAATGGCAAAAATGTAAGCACAGACTGGCTCAGGGTAGATTTTGATTATCTTAAAACACTCAATATTCCTTTACAGCAAGGCCGTGATTTTAGCAGGCAATTTGCAACTGATACATCCGAAGCTGTCATCATTACCCAAAGTATGGCTGAGGCAATGGGCGAAAAAAATGCCGTCGGTAAATTTTTATGGCCTGATAGCAGCCGGCCTAAATTACAGGTGATTGGTGTTATACCCGACTTTCATTTATACTCCCTCAAAAGTAAAATGACCCCAGTTACGCTTAATATTTTTCAGCAGGCAAGTGTGAATTATGTTTTTGTAAAAGTGCTTCCCCAAAATATGGAAAGCAGTATGGATATTATAAAAAAATTATTTAAAGA
>JANYFT010000091.1 GCA_025359625.1 Ferruginibacter sp. | reverse complement strand
CTTGAAATTTTAAAAAAAGATTGTATTGAAGTTACATTAGAAGAGGCGAAATTTATACTGGAATTTTTTTATCAAATGGCTGATATTGTTGTAGAACAATACCTGAAAAAGCAAGTTGAATTACCTGAATATTTTTAATTGCTAATAATATTAGTTATCTTGCAGTTACAGCGAAAGTCTTTATCAGCAATCATTAGAGATAAAAGTTTGAATGAATATTTCAGTATTTAATTTAAAGAAGTAGTTATGAAAATAGCAGATTTATATATCCGTGTTAGCACGGATGAACAAGCAGATAAAGGTTACTCACAACGTGACCAGGAAGAACGGTTGAATAAATATTGTGAGATAAATTCAATCAAGGTAAGAAAAGTGATTTTTGAAGACCATTCTGCTAAAACATTCATACGACCACAATGGACTAAGTTATTAATTGATTTGCGCAAACAAAGGGGTAATTCTGACCTTGTTCTTTTCACTAAATGGGATCGGTTTAGCCGAAATGCCGGTGATGCTTACCAAATGATAAGCACTTTAAGAAAATTGGGTGTAGAGCCGCAGGGTGTAGAACAACCCTTAGACCTTTCTATTCCCGAAAATAAAATGATGCTTGCATTTTATTTAGCAGCACCCGAAGTTGAAAATGACCGAAGGGCATTAAATGTATTTAATGGAATGAGACGTGCAAAAAAAGAAGGACGTTACATGGGTACAGCTCCTTTGGGTTATGTAAATAAAATAACTGAAGCTGGAAAAAAATATATTGCCCCAAGAGAAGATGAAGCCAATATTTTGAAATGGGTATTTGAGGAATTAGCATCAGGAAGACTGAATACTGAACAGGTTTGGAAATTGGCACGGGGAAAAGGATTGAGCAGGGGTAGTAAAAATAATTTTTGGGTAGCTATCCGTAATCCTTTGTATTCTGGTAAAATATTTATTCCGAAGCATAAGGATGAAGAAAGCCGCTTTGTGCAAGGGCAACATGAGCCGTTAATATCAGAAGCTTTATTTTATGATGTACAGGATGTATTAAATGGACGTAAAAAAATACAACGCACTAAACTTATTGTTGATGATACGTTGCCGTTACGAGGTTTTCTAATTTGCCCTAAATGTGGCAGAATGTTAACAGGTAGTGCATCGAAAGGTTGTAAACAAAAATATTATCATTATTATCATTGCAATTCATTGTGTGGTGTACGCTACAATGCAAAAAGAGTTAACGATGATATTGTAAGGGAAATCAGAAAATATGTAAGCCCTTTACCAGAATTACAACTTTACAAAGAGGTCATTGTATCTGTTTTTAAAGCAAAAACACGTTTGCAGCGTAATGATGTCCAGCAATTGAATTCCCAACTTAATGAAGCAAACAAGAGGCTGTCTAAGGCAAGAGATTTATTGCTTGCCGGTGATATTGAAGCAGATGATTATCGCACAATAAAATCAGAGAGTGAAGAAAAGATTAACAGGCTTGAAGTGCAACTAACTGCGTCGGTTATGGATACGACAAACCTTGAACCTTTATGGGATAAGGCTATCAGTAACCTATCTCAGTTAGATATTTTATATGCTCAAGGAACTGTGATACAAAAACGTAAAATAATTAGTTCGATGTTCCCCGAAAATTTAACTTTTGACGGATTTCAATATCGAACTAATCGTATAAATGAGGCAATCAATCTTATCTACTTGATAGATAGGAAATTAGAAGTTAAAAAAAATGGGACAAATCCGAATATTTCAGATTTGTCCCAAGAAGTGACCCCTCAGGGACTCGAACCCTGGACCTACTGATTAAGAGTCAGTAGCTCTAACCAGCTGAGCTAAGGAGTCAGTCTCATACAGATAAAAAAAGCAAAACAGTTGTTTTGCTTTTTTGAGTGCCCACGAAAGGAATCGAACCTTCACACCCTTGCGAATGGCAGATTTTGAGTCTGCTGCGTCTACCAATTCCGCCACATGGGCATTTGTTTAACGGGTTGCAATATTACGTCAATCATCCAATCTGTCCAAAATACGTTGCAAGTATTTTTTCTTAAAATAATATTCTTTTACTTTTAATAAGTCGGCTGTTGTTACAGAAGCATCATCATAGCCTTCAATAATATGTTTTACCCCGGCATAAATATCGTTTTCAAAAACGGCAATTGCTGTGGCAGAATCATCCGACAGATTCTCATTCAGTTCCATCACCTCCATCAAAAAATGTGGTGGCAACTGGTATTTCTCTTCTTCTTGCAGCAAGCCTTTTAGTTGTAATACATATTTAATAATGCTTTCTTTATTTTGTAAAATTTTTAATGCTTTGTTAGCGGCAGATGATTTTTCTAATGCACCTTCCTGTTCTGCTTCATCCGCCTGTGTATAAAAATCAGGATGGAATTTTTTTTGTAACTCAAAATACTTTTTTGCTAATTTGCTTTTATCAACAGTAAGGCTTAATGGTAAATCAAATAATTCAAAATAATTCATACCGCAAATGTCAACTTACAAATGTCAACTTCCAAATTAATAATAACTTGCCGGTTCAAATAAAAAGACAGATGCTGAAAATTGGTTTAATAAAAGAAGGCAAATTACCGACCGATAGCCGTGTGTCACTTACCCCGGCCCAATGTAAATGGCTGCACAAAAATTTTGCAGATATAAAGGTTACGGTTCAGCAAAGCAGCAACCGCTGCTATAGCGATAAGGAATACCAGATGGCGGGTGTAGCCGTGCAGGAAGATGTAAACGATTGTGATGTATTAATGGGCATTAAGGAAGTGCCTGTAAACATGCTGATAGCAGGAAAAACATACCTGTTTTTTTCGCATACAAAAAAACTACAGCCCTACAACCAAAAATTAATTCAGGCGATTGCTGCAAAAAAAATTACGCTTATTGATTATGAATGCCTGGAGCATGAAGATGGTACCAGGATAATTGGCTTTGGTTTTTTTGCTGGTGTTGTTGGTGCACACAACGGCATGATGGCGTATGGCAACAGGACCCACCAGTTTCAATTACAAAGGGTAGGATCGGTTAATAGTTTTCAAAAACTGATGCATACTTATTTTGGATTAAAAGTGCCGGTAATAAAAATTGCCGTAACGGGTAGTGGCCGTGTGGCGCACGGGGTTTTGGAAATTATGAACCTCCTGGGTATTCACGAAGTTGATGCGGAAGAATATGTAGAAAAAAAATTTACTTATCCCGTGTATGTTCACCTTAAGGGAGCCGATTTATATATGCATAAGCAAACAGGCAAATATAACCGGGGCAATTTTCACGAACATCCGGAAGAGTACAGTTGTAAATTTATCAACTATATAAGCGAAACAAACATTTTGCTAAACGGTATTTACTGGGCTAAAAACGTACCCCGTTTATTTGAGTTGGAAGATATGGCTAAGGATGATTTTACTATTACCACCATTGCAGATATTACCGATGATGTAAAGGGGTCTGTGCCCTGCAACCTGGGCGACAGCACTATTGATGATCCTATTTATGGAGTAGATAAAAACAGTTTTGAGCGCACAGCTCCTTATTTGCCCAATACGGTGGATGTGATGGCAGTGGGCAATTTACCAAATGAATTGCCAAGAGATGCCAGCCGCTATTTTGGTGAGCAACTGATAAAATTTGTATTGGATGATATCAGGAAGGGCGGCAGCGAAACCATCAATAAAGCAACGATCATTAAAGCAGGTTTAGTGAACGAACCATTCAGTTATATGAAGGAATATGTGGAATTTGATTAGCATTTCATTTTACCAAAATCTGTAAAAATAGTTATTACATTTTTATGTATTAGTGTAAAAAAAGTGATGTTTTATTTTAAGCAGATTTTTTTTGTCCGGGCTAAGAAGCACTGTGGATCTTCATTGGCGTCGCACTCTTTTACTTCAGTTTTTTATGGCAACTTTTATTGAAGAGTAGTGTAAAACATTTAATAATATGGCGAACGCGGATTTTTATGTATTTCCAATATTATCAATTGATTCTTCTAAATGAGTACCATCTGTTTTCTTAATTTTTTGTTGTAGTTTATAGGCCATTCTTAAAAGGATTAATCCAAAAAGCAATAAAATATGAGAACCAATAAAATATCCAATCGTGTATGCGGAATCATTAGAGGCTTTATTAAATTTACTTAATTCCAATAAATCTATTAATAGGTTTACAACTATTAAAATAATACCAACAATTATATATAATCCTCTTCGTGATTTCATTTAATTTTTTTATTAATTTTTATAAATACAACTAAGAAAATGTTTTAAAGAATTGCTTTAAATAGATCAACCGGTTAAACGGTAACATCAAAAAATAAAAGTACACATTTAATCGGTAGCCGCCCCAAAATATTGATGTATTTCAAAGGTGCTATTGCACCAAGATATCAGCCTTCTTTTGGCTAGTGTACAAATAAATGATCAAGATTCCATTGCTGGTCAATCAGCCCCAGGCTATGTTCATTTTGCTGTAAGGCAGTTGTGGTGATGAGGGTGATAAAAAGTTGTTTTCTTGTTTTGGTCGCCGTTTTAAAAATATGTTTCTTCTGCAGCAGGGCAGCGGCATATTTTTTATCTATTGAAAAAGTATTTTCATAAAATTTTATTTCGCAAAGATTGATGCAATTATCCCGCCGGTCAATTACCAGGTCAATCTGCACAGCATCATTACTGCTGTTAGCCGTGCTTTTCCAGATCGCTGTTTCACTGTAAATACCACTGATACACAGCCCTTGTTTTAATGCAGGGATATGTTTCATACAAATGCTTTCAAATGCAATGTGAGCCTACAGGATGGTTAAATAAAAAATCATGGGGAGCAAGTCAACTATTAAAAGTTAGCATGTGGTTGCCCTGAAGGAAAGATAAATCAATAGGATTAGGTAGAATAATGATAAAGAGTTTTTAATACTGGATAAGGGTGAGTTCTTTATTTTCTGAGAAATTTTTTTACTTTATTTTTTATCGGATTTACCGTTCTCAGATATATATAAATTGCTGAAAGATCTTCATCGGTCAGCCCGGCATATGTTTTCCACGGCATAGTTGTATTAAAACCGTTGGCAGCAATTGCCTGCGGATTTTGGTCGCTGTCGGCATATTGCCTGAATGTGGATATAAAAAATTCCTTGCTCCATCGGCCGATGCCTGTTTCATTATCAGGACTAATATTGGCAGCATAAGTTATAGTGCCGTTAGGAAATTGAAATGGCCAGCCTCCACCAAATGCTGAGCCTGCAACAATGGTTGCAGTACCCATTTTACTATGGCATTCCAAGCAATTGGCAATAGAAACAAGGTAGCTGCCATAACTTATTTTACTGCTATCTGGTGCAGCGAGCAATGTTGCTTTTGACGGAACCGTATTCACTAAAAAAATTAATGGGAAGTCAAGGGATCTTTGCGGTACATCATTTTTTACGGAAGGCAATGTGCGCAGGTAGACGATAATACTGTACACATCTTCCCTGCACATTTTTGCATAAGCCTTGTAAGGCATCAATGGGTAAATGGCTTTTCTATCTTTTGTTACTCCTTCTGTAATGGCACGTAGCAACTCTCCGTCGCTCCAGTTACCAATGCCATAGGGAGTAATATTTTTTGCGTAAAGTATTCCAGGGAAATCTGTTTCTTTATCAAATCTTTCACCGCCTTCACCGGTTGTGCCTAGTTTCACGGGGGCTGCATACAAAGTCCAGTCCCGCCTGCTGTGGCATGCCATACATCCTGTTACATTATTAGCGAGATATTTCCCCCGTACAATACGTCCGGGAGTACTTTCAATCTTTATATCCGGGGCACTGCCAACATTAGGTAAAATGGTTGCCATATAGAAAGCAATGCCCGCAATAACTACAATTATTGCCGCAATTATAGTCCATATCAGGCCTGCTATTTTCCCCATAAAATAAAATTATGTTGTGAGTTTACAACATGCTTTTTTTGCTGATAAAAGGAAGCATTCATAAAGTTAGCGGGCAAATTAGTTCAGTGTTAATTTTGCATGGAGTAAATTTTGATGACAATGCTGCTGCAATCTTCCCGGTTTTTTATTTTTTTATAAACAACTTAGATATCAAAATTTCATCAAAAACGAAATGGTATATTTTTTAAGGAACTAACTCAAAAATACTTCTTATCTATGCAAAATAATTTATTTCTATAGCATGCAGCGAGTTAAATAAACATATAATGGCGTTTTTTTGTTTTGTATGAAGACAGTAAACTCAATGAGAAAAATAATATTTGTATTTTTTTGGATAGCATTTGAAACTATAGCAATTGGCCAGCAACTTTCTGCTGATAAGCTGCTCGATATGCTATCTGTAACCGTTTCCAAATTAGAAAGCCAATTATTAAATAAAAGATACCATTCTTCAGGAACCGAATTAAATGGCGATACTGCCGTTAAAACTTATCAGTACTATCCAGTTAAAAAGAGCAAAAAAATGGAGACCGATTCTGTAAGCAGAAAATTGCTTAGGTCTGTTCTTAAAGAAACATTTACACTTACCTACCAAACTACTTCGGCTGCAGAATACACGGGTATTATTGAAGCGTTAAAAAAAGATGGATTTTATTGTGAATACGAAAAAGACAGTACCATTATTCCCGCTTCTTATCTTTATCAGCACGAGGATTATACTGCCAATGCATCCATAAAAGAAGTGGATAGCAAGGTATGGTTTTCCATTACATTTTATAAAAAAATATTGCCTGTTGACAGGGATTTACACTATGCCGAAGACCTGTTGGAATTTACCTCTCATGAATACCTGGTTTATTATTTTGGAGAAAAAAATGTAAAAAAAGATATCTACTATTTTGCTGGCAACGACATTGTAAAATGTTCAGTTTTATTTATCAATACCAAACGGCAGGTTTTATTTATATGGAAGGATGGGCTTAACAGGCGTAAGCTTGATAACCTTTTATTTGGAGGTCAGCATAAATTGAAAAGTCAGCAAGACCCAGATAAGTACATGGCAGAAAACAGTTGGGCACTGAAAAGTGGGGTACATGCAGGAATGCCTTTATTTGAACTTAGAGCCATGAACGAAAAGAATATTGCTTTTTGTGGAGGGGATGCCGTTAATCCTGGTTTGGTTTTTCCGGAATCGGCCGGTAAAGTTGATTTTAAAAATGCCGATGTAATTTTAGGCTGCATGAATTGCAGCGATGATAAATTTTTAAGTACAAAAATTATGTATGCTGATAAAGCAATGCAGGATGGCAGAATCTTATTTGTTCTTACCATAGTTCTTTATCCTGTTGCAGCGGGAATATTTCAATAAACAGATCGCCGGTTAAATTAAAACAGTGGCAACCTCCGAAATAAGTTTAAGTAATAATTCTCTTTTTATTCTTAATTAATCTTGTAGCAGATTTTTTGGAATTGTTTTTTTGCATGGTACCTTTAAATTTCTTTATTATAAGCAACGGTGTAATTTCCGTTTTACCATCGTTATTCTTCAATTTAAAAAAGTAGGTATTTATTTGTTTTTTACCTGATTGTTCTTCCTCAATTTTCACCAATACAGAAAGCAGGCTATCTTTTTCTTTACTTGAGATTGCTGTGGCCACCAATTCTACAGGTTTATTCTTCAGTTCATCTTCATTGATCATAGCCAATACATATTCATCAATATTGTTTCCAACTGAAGGATGCTTTTTTATCAAAGATGTGCTTTTTGTAATTATTTTTTTTGATGATAAATGAACCGGGCTTTTATCAAAAATTATTGGCGCAAAATTTTCCTGAAAAGGAATAGCATTTACCGCAACTGCTTGTTCTGGAATTAATAATGCTTTATTGATAACATTATTAATTTTATCTTTTTTGTAAGAATGATTATTTGCAAGCGAGGGTATCAATAAATATATGCCCGTAAAAAGAAATACACATAAACCTGTTAACTTAAATTTTTGCAAAAAACTTGTATTCGTTTCGGGTGTTTGGATAGTAAACAATCTTTTTATACGAAGCAATAATATCTTTTTATTATTAGTGGCAGTAAGGGCTAATGCTATTTGCTGGTGGCGTTGTTCTTCCAATATCAGCAAGGCTTTTGCATATTCCAATTGGTTAAATTGATAGTTAATCACCCAGTCATCACAACAATTTTCTCTTTCTTTTTTTGCTGCATTATTTAATAAAATTGCGAATGGATTAAAAAATAAAAATAAGGTAATGATGGATTGTAAAAAGTTAAGTAAGTAGTCATTTCTCTTTATATGTGCCAATTCATGAAGGAGGATAGCGTTTAACTGTTCAATACTAAGGTTATTAATTACTGCTGCCGGCAATAAAATAATGGGTTTGATGAAACCGGTTACAGAGGGAACATCTACATGGGTAGATAACCAAACTGCTACTTTCTTTTTGATGCCCAAATGAAGCGCTGTGCTGGAAGTGAAAATCCTTATATCCAAAGGAGGTTTCAATAGCCCCTTTGAGCTTATAAACCGAAGCTTAAAATATTGGTTAAAAAACTTAACAACATAAAATGCCAGCACCACAAAATAGGTAATAGCCAAAGAGGGGAGGGCGGCATTCAGTTGTTGAAATTTTACAAGCCAGTTTTTTGTAAAGGAAGTAGTAGTAGTATGTGCTAATAACTGATAGCTTTGTAACAATGTAAAAACAAACCATATAAACGAAAAAAATAAAAGTGTCAGGCTAAGATGATATTTTACCAGTGCAGAAAAGTTTTTATTGCTACCGGTTATAGCCTGGTAGATGAGCCACAAAACGGCTGCCTGCCAAAAGCTATTAGCAAGAGCCCAACCAAGGGACTGTAAAAAAAAAGAATTGTAAAAAAAGGTTACTGGCATAACACAGGGTTATTAAATGCTGTTTAAATAATTTCTTATTTCCTCCAGTTCTTCTTTTGAGGTTTTGTGATTGCCTAAAGCCTGCATTACCAATTGGGCAGATGATCCTGCAAAAAGAGAATCGATCATCTTATTTAAAAATAAATTTTGAGTTTTTTCTTTGCTTACAGCAGGTTGGTAAATATGTGTTTTATTGCTGCTATCCCTGGTAACCAATCCTTTTTCAAACATTATTTGCATCAATTTAAGCGTAGTTGTATAACCAGCTTCTTTTACTTTTAAAAGTTCTTCATGCACATCTCTAACCGTTGCAGATTGCCGCTCCCACAGCACCTGTAATATTTCAAGTTCTCCTTCCGTAGGTTTATTATTTTTTATTAATGTCATAATACGATGTTTTTCGTATGTAAATATAAAAGATAATTTCAAAAAGAAATTAAAAATTATACTATGGGGAAAATAAACTGATAGATGAAAGAAAGATTAGAAGGTTGTAATAAATTAAAAACCCTGATGTTTTACCATCAGGGCTTTTAATTTATTGCAGTTAGTTTTGATCAACTATTTTTTTTCTTTAATGTTGGTATGATCACCACTCATGTTCATCATGGTTTCAATCTGAGCTTTTCTGTTCGCCTCAATTTTATCATGATGCAGTTTGGCAAGTGTGGGAGCGATAACCAATGAAACGATACTCATTAATTTAATTAGAATATTCATGGATGGTCCTGAGGTATCTTTAAAAGGATCGCCAACAGTATCACCAGTTACCGATGCTTTATGAGGATCAGATTTTTTGTAGTACATCGTACCATTTATGTCGACACCTTTTTCAAAAG
This sequence comes from Ferruginibacter sp., assembly GCA_025359625.1. GTDB lineage: Bacteria > Bacteroidota > Bacteroidia > Chitinophagales > Chitinophagaceae > Ferruginibacter. The sequence continues at coordinate 21,960 of JANYFT010000091.1, read as the reverse complement.
ATTTTTTAGCGTTATCCCATGCGCCACCGGCATTATTTTGAAAAATACCCATCAACACACCACTAACAGTTGCCCCTGCTAAAAAGCCACCCAATACCTCCGGCCCAAAAATAAATCCAATAAGGATAGGGGTTAATAAAGCTATTGCACCGGGCAACATCATTTTTTTAAGGGAAGCTTCTGTTGAAATGGCCACACATTTGTCATATTCCGGTTTGCCGGTACCTTCCATAATTCCGGGTATGGTGCGGAATTGGCGGCGAACTTCTTCCACCATTGCCATCGCAGCTTCGCCTACTGCACGAATGGCCAGCGAAGAGAATATAAAAGGAATCATTCCTCCAACAAACAGTCCGGCCAATACATCAGCATGGTAAATATCAATACCGTCAATACCTGCAATACCAACAAATGCAGCAAACAACGCCAATGCTGTTAATGCTGCAGAAGCAATAGCAAAACCTTTACCACTGGCGGCTGTTGTGTTACCAACGGCATCTAAAATATCTGTTTTTTCCCGAACATCAGCGGGTAACTCACTCATTTCTGCAATACCACCGGCATTGTCAGCAATTGGCCCGAATGCATCAATCGCTAATTGCATGGCAGTGGTAGCCATCATACCGGCAGCAGCTATAGCAACACCATACAAACCTGCACAGGCATATGATCCATAAATACCAGCCGCTAAAACAAGTATCGGTAACAAGGTACTTTCCATACCAACAGCAAGTCCACCAATGATGTTGGTAGCATGCCCAGTAGCAGATTGACGAATAATACTCATTACCGGGCGTTTACCCATAGCGGTATAATATTCAGTGATAATACTCATTAAAGCACCCACACCTAAACCCACCATGATAGCACCAAACACGCCATTTTTTGTAAAGGCATGATGACGCAGTTCCATATTATCGGGCATTAAAAAATTAACCAGGAAATAGCATCCAATAGCAGTTAATACCATCGAACCCCAGTTACCCATGTTTAATGCATTCTGTACTTTATGTGTGCTTAAACCGGCATTTTCAGAAATGCGGACAAAGAAAGTTCCGATGATAGAAAATATGATTCCCATTGCTGCAATAAGCATTGGCAATAAAATAGGAGACAAGCCGCCGAAAGCATCACCAGGGGCAGAAGTTTCTCTTCCCAAAACCATAGTTGCTAAAACAGTTGCAACATAACTGCCAAACAGATCAGCACCCATGCCCGCAACATCACCCACATTATCACCTACGTTATCAGCAATCGTTGCAGGGTTACGGGGATCATCTTCAGGAATACCTGCTTCCACTTTACCCACTAAATCTGCTCCCACATCTGCGGCTTTTGTATAAATACCGCCACCCACACGGGCAAATAAGGCAATAGATTCTGCACCTAAAGAGAAGCCTGTTAATATTTCAATTGCCTTTTCAAGCGCTAACCTGTATTCTTCTGAACCTGAAGGTAAACCTGCAACAAATGTCATATAAAGAATGATGAACAAGCTGCCCAGTCCTAAAACGGCCAAACCTGCAACACCCATTCCCATTACACTTCCGCCGGTAAAAGAAACAGACAATGCTTTGCTTAAGCTAGTTCTTGCTGCTTGAGCTGTACGTACATTCGCTTTGGTGGCTACCCTCATACCAATAAAACCTGCCAGGGCACTAAAAAAAGCACCTAAAACAAACGCCATTGCAATACTCCAGTGACTGTTGGCATTACTGTAACCCATTATACCTAATAATAAAGCACCAATAATTACAAAGTAGGTTAGAATCTTGTACTCAGCTTTTAAAAATGCCATTGCACCTTCAGCAATATAAGTGCTGATCTCCTTCATTCGTTCGTTGCCAGCATCTTGTTTAGATACCCAGGCAAACTTGATAAATGTGTACAAAAGGCCAACAATGCCCAATGCAGGAACTACGTAAAACAGTTTGTCCATAAAAAATATAATGTTAAAAATTTGGAGGGCAAAAATAGGGTAATTGCTGCAAAAACGGTTAAATATCACCTTTTTTAGATAGATAAGGTTTATTATTTCGCCTAGCATATTTTAACTGCGTACTTATTTCCAAAACACATAAGTAAAGGTCACCCAGTTAACTACAATAAATAGAGTGATAATTAACAAGCGGCTAACAACCTGTTGATACAATAGGATTACTTTTGAAATACAATTAAAAAAATTAAAATATAAATTATGAAAAAGCTATTGATTGCCACCTGTATGATGTTAGGTTTTGCAGGTCTTGCCACCGCACAGCAAACAGCTCCAAAACCTGCTACAGCAAAAACTACTGATATGAAAGTAGTAAAAAAAGATGCGCCTGCTGCAAAAGTTGTCAAAATGGATAAACCTAAGCCTGTCGCTGCATCCGGCCTTAAAGCTGACGGTACACCTGATATGAGGTTGAAAGAAAATAAGGTAAAAGCCAAGCCAGCACCAGCTGTAGGTCCTGTAAAAAAAGATGGTACAGCAGACATGCGTTACAAAGCCAATAAAAAGAAAGGATAACCTTGTTGTTATAATTAAACAGAAGCACTTCGTTTAAGTATGAGGTGCTTTTTTATTTTCAATTCGCAGAATATCTCCGGTCAATGGTTCTTAATTTGTTTAAAACCCTCTCCCAGGCAATCAATAATATCACTTGCAATCATAGCCTCCTGCGATATTTTTTCAGCGGCAATATCTCCGGCTAGCCCATGCAGGTAAACACCCAGAATACAGCATTCCTTTTCAGCATAACCCTGCGCCAATAACCCACAAATAATACCTGTTAAGGCATCCCCACTACCAGCAGTGGCCATGCCTACATTGCCGGTTGTATTAAAATAATGTTTGCCATCCGGGCAAGCAATTAATGTGTGATGCCCTTTTAAGATGATATAACATTGAAGCGTAGACGCTTTTTGAGTGATTAGCTTAAGCCTTTCAAAAGCATTGGTTGTTTTTCCAAAAAGTTTTTCAAATTCGCCGGTATGTGGGGTAAGTATTGCCGGGTATAGTTTTCGTAATGATAGCAATGAAGTAAAGGCAGTTAATATTGCTAAAGCGGTTGCATCTATTACCAACGGGCCGGCCCAGGCAGATAATAATTTCTTAAGGAGTTGCTTATTTTTTGCAGTGTTCTCCATTCCTGGCCCAATAGCAATAGCAGATTTTTTCGACCAACTTTTATTGGTATCATTTACTGAAGTGGTGATGGCTTCCGGTAAAGCCGTGTGTATAATAGCTTCGCAGCCGGGAGGAATGTGAATGGTTGCCAGCCCGGCTCCTGATCGTATGCATGCTTTGGTACACAGTACTGCTGCACCCATCATATTTTTGCTGCCTGCATACAATAACGCATGGCCGTAATTATATTTATGTGCAAATTGATTACGGGGTTTATAAATTTTGCTGATCATTTGCTCATCAATTGTTTCAAATTGAGCAGGCGTAGTTTCGTAATATTTTTTATTAAGGTTAATAGAAATTAAATGAACCAGCCCTGTATAAACAGCATTCTCCGGTAACAGAAATGCCAGTTTATTAGTTTCAAAACTCAGGGTATGCGTTGCCTTTATGATGGCATCTTTGCCAGTATAAATATCGGCGCATAATCCGCTTGGCATGTCGATGCTTATAATAATTCCGTTGTTTTGATGGATATGATTAACTATTTGTGCAGCAATATTTTTTAAAGGGCGATCAAGTCCTGTGCCGTACAAAGCATCTATTATAATTGTATTTTTTAAAAGAGAAGGGAAATCGTTTTCTGTTTGAACAAAAACCAATTCCACCTTTAACGCTAAAAAACGATCAAGATTAATAGTAAATTCCTCACTTCTTTTTTTATTATCCAATATATAAACAGCTACTTTCCTTTTAGCTTTGTGTAAAAGCCTGGCAATAACCAATCCATCGCCACCATTATTACCAGTGCCACAGAAAACAATAAATTTTTTTGGAGGATGGGTGTTTTTCTTTATCCATTTAAAACAGGCAGCTCCCCCTCTTTCCATTAAATTTATGGAAGTCACAGGCTCTTCCTTAAGAGTGTACTTATCCCATTCACGTATTTGAGCAGCAGTAAATATTTTCATGGAGTAAATTTACAAAAAACAAAATGGGTTGCCGTTATATGCAACCCATTTCATAATAATTAAGATGACTTTTTTAAAAGGTGAATCTTGCGGAAACCCCAACACCACTGCCTTCGAAGCCTACAGCGGAAATAATATTTAGCTCAGGTTTCCAGTCAACTGAAATGCTAAGTGGCAACTGGTCGAATTTGTAATCAAGGCCAACTATGCCTGCAGCACCAACAAAATTGTTGTTGCTTTTTACTGTAACTGCACCGCCATCGCCACTATTGACAATGTAATTTGTATTAGTCCTAAAAGCAGTATAAGCACCGGCTCCAACGAACCAGTGCAAATGCTCCACCGATTCAATTGGGTGATACCATTCGTACAAAGCACATACCCCAATGCCGTTACTTAAACCAATTATACCTTCTACAGCATTGGTTTCATTTAAAAAGTGTTTGACAGTAAAGCCAGGGGAGATAGCCGGTGAGTTTGGCCCCAGGCGAATGCCCACTGCATTTTTATATTCTTGTGCTTTTGAAGAAAGAGCAATGATGCTTAGAAAACTAAATAATACAAGGCTTTTTTTCATGTGTAATTGTTTAAAGATTTGTTAATGACAAGTGTTGAACCAACAATGAATAGTAAGGTAAATGCTACCCATTGTTTTACAATAATACAGCCGTATAACGCTTAAAAAGAAAATTAAGCTGTTAAGGGTTTGCAAAAAAAACGTAGCCAAACAATTCCTGAAATGATGGATAAAAAGGAACCAACCAATGCAGAAATTTTTGCAATATCAATGGCAGTTGAATTGTCAAATGCAAGGGTGGCAATAAAGATGGACATGGTGAAACCAATGCCAGCTAATAAACCTGCGCCAATAATTTGTCGCCAGGAGGTATGGGCCGGCAGTGTTCCCCATTTAAGCTGCACTGTTATAAAAGCGGCAGTAAATATGCCTAAAGGTTTACCAATTAATAAACCTGCGATGATGCCCCAGCTAAGGGTTGTATTGATAGTGTCTACAATATCGGCTGGCAGAACTATGGCGGTATTGGCCAATGCAAATATCGGTATGATGAAAAAATTTACAGGTGTGTGTAATTTGTGTTCCAGTTTAGGCAGTTGATCAATAGGTATAAAAAATGCAAATATTACTCCGGCCAGGGTAGCATGAATGCCTGAATTGTAAAAGCAATACCATAATAAAATACCCAATAAAAAATTAAAAATTCTAAAGATATTAAAATGCATCAGCAGGTAAAGTGCTAAAATAATAATTGCAGCAATACCCAAATAAATCCAATGGATGGTTGCACTATAAAATATGGCAATAGCCAATATTGCTCCCAGATCGTCAATGATTGCGAGGGCAGTTAAAAAGATCTTTAAGCCCAATGGTACCCTGCTACCCAGCAACGCTGCCATGCCCAGCGAAAAAGCAATATCAGTCGCCATCGGGATGCCCCAGCCATTTATGTAAACGGTGCCTTTATTAATAAAAAAGAAAATTAATGCGGGCACTGCCATGCCGCCAATAGCCGCTACCAGGGGTAGTATTGCCTGGGAGAAAGAAGACAATTCGCCCTTTGTGATTTCTCTTTTTATTTCCATGCCCGCTAAAAAGAAAAATACAGCCATCAGCCCATCATTTATCCAATGCAAAAGGGTGTGCGGTAAGTGAATGGGGATTATAGTGGTTACAGGAATATCGACATTAATGGCATTAAAATAAGTAGCCGCAAACGATGTATTTGCCAATAGCAAAGAAGTGGCAGTGGCTGTCAATAAAATGATTCCAACTGCCCGGCTATTCAGTATAAAATCTAAAAACGGATCAATTATTTTTCTTCTAAAATGAACTTGCATGCGTCTCATTAGATAAAGATAAAGTATAAACTTTTATACAGCAGGTAACAGAATGCCACAATGAAATAAATGGTAATAGTAAAGATTAAATGCTGCCTGCGTAAAGGATAGTAACGGAAATACTTTTTTTAAGGTGCAAAAAAAAGATTGAAGCGCCAGTCAAGATGGAGGAAGTGACATACTTATTCTATATTTTTTATTCAAACAACTCAAACTTATTCTTAGGCCTTCGGCTTTCCCCCCACTTAAAATTTTTAAGATATTTCTGGTCTTCCGGTCTTTGACGGATAGGGTAAAGGGTGCCATCCACATCATTTATAAATTTTACTTTGTTTACCGTTTTGTCTACAAAATAAACATCTATCACATCGCCCTTGCTCCGGTTCATACCAATAAAAGCGCTGTCGTTATCCTGTGGATAAAAAACACTTTCTGCCGGCGAGCCTTTTACCCTCATATAATCGATTGTGCCATCTTTAAAGTAACCATTAATGTTGCGCCCGCCCATCTGGTTATACATTTGTTCGTTGGCCTGGTTAATGATTATGCCATTCTCAAAAACATATATGCGCTTTGCTTTTTTATTTTCGGTAAACATATAAATAGTATCGCCACCTATCTGTGATTTGTTGTTAAAAACAAGGGGTTTCTGGTATAACCTAAAAACAGAATCTTCGGAAGAATAAAACAGGCTGTCGCAAACAGACTGCACAGAATCATTAAAAATACGCACATGGTGAAAAGCTTCAAAATACCGTATGGCAGAATCTTTAGGCGCATGGGCTGGCACCATTTTTTTTAATGAATCTTTCTTGCTTACCATATTTGTATGTAGGCTGTCTTTGCCAGATATAACAGCCAGGCTGTCAACCGGAGGACCTTTGGAGGCTTCTTGTAAAACTGGTTCAATAGGTAATTTATTGGCAACATTTTCCTTAGCTCTTATTTTGGCAATTACCGAATCGGCTTTTTTTGTCAATGCTGCTTCTTTTGAAGTATCAGTAATATAAGAGGGGTGATTTGCCCGGTTATTTTTTTCCACTACATACACAAATAGAGAATCTTCTTTTTTAAATGGCGTCACTGGTTTTAGCCAATCAATATCCAGTGCTTTCTTTTTTGAAAGATCGTTAATGTTTTGTTTTGCAGCAGCGGTTGAATCTGATAAATTAACTACGGTTGTTTTTTTAAGGGTATCTTTTTGTATGATCTTATTGCCATTGCTGTCTCTTTTTTCAACCCCCGAAAACAAGGTATCGGCAGCAATATAAGTACTGTCTTTTCCTTCTCCTTTAAATATTAGTATTGGTTTTCGGGTGGCTAAAAAAGCCCCGGTATTTTTATCTGAAAAAATCTGGTTGCCCAAAATAGTATAACCCTCAACACTGTCTTTAATAACGGCATTGCCTTCCAATTGTGCAATGCCACTTTTTTCATCGTAGGCCATATCATTGGCCACATAGGTTCTGGTACTGTCTTTTATTATCGTACGATTACCAAAAAAAGCCTGCCCGTTTTGTAAATTATAAGTGCCGCTGGATGTATAAATATCCCCACCGTTCTTACTTTTTATTTTGGTGGCTGTAATAAATGTGGTCAGTTGCGATTGTGTATTGTACAATAAACTGTCACTGACAATATCGTATTTTGGGTCAACAAGGTGAACATTTTTTTTAAAATAAACATCTTTGGTGCTGCCATAATAAGTGCCTTCCAAACTGGTAAGTACTGATGTGCCGTTTACAACTTTACCGCCGGTTTTATAATTGCCAACGCTCGATTTTAAATCGTATTCCAGCTCTTGTGTAAAAAGCGTTCCTTTTTTATCGGTAAGTTTAACATCCTTTTTTAAAAAGGCCATCCTGTCTGCACCCACATACCGCAGGTATTGTGCATAGGTATGTATACTGTCGTTTTGGTTGATATGTACATTGCCAAAGGCTTCCAGCACATTGGTGCTGCTGTTGATGGTGGCACTGTCGCAATAAAAAAGTGTAAGGCCTTCTTTTAATATAACATTACCAGCAATGGTTTTCAGGCTGGTAACAGAATCAATCGTTTTTTCACGCAGGCTTTGTCCCTGTAAAATTTGTATGGTCCTAACGGTGTCGGTTGTGGGCTGTTGTGGAACAGTTATCTGGGCAATAGCGTGCAGGTTACCGGCAAACAAAAGCAGCAGTAAATAATAAAGATGTTTGGTAAATGTAAATTTCAATACGCATGATTTTAGCCGGCTGCAATTTCTACTATTATTTACAAACGCAATCACAAAGTTTGAGTATTATGTTTATGCTGAAAAAAGTATTGATAATGAAAAGCATTAAGGTATTTCAATAAATGACAGTCCTGGCTGCTTTTATTTATCTGCATCAAGGCTTTTTGAAATAGGGTGCGTTTACAGTATCTGGCAATGGCACCAGCAAAGGGCCATTCTTATCTTTTTTGCCAAATACAGAAATGTTTACATAGCGTTTTGGATGAACCCTTACATCATCCAGCAGAAGGTTTATTTTATTGGAAGTGGCATTAAGGTTGTTGTATAATTTAGTATCATTTAACAACAAACCAAGGGAGCCCTCGTTGCTGCTGATTTTACCTACCGCATTTTTTAGATCAGTAATAGTTCCGTTTAAAGTATTCAATGTTTTCTCAAAATCAAGTCTTGATAATTTATCAGTAGTGGCAACCAGGTTGCTCATGGTTTGGTTAACCTTTTCGTTGTTGTTTTTTAAAGCCCCGGTAAACGAACTTACATTATCCAGTGTTTTTGCAAGCGCACCTGTTTGGGCATTTAATAATCCCTGTAAAGAAGCAGATGAAACGGCAAGGCTGGCGGTAGTTTTGTTCAGGTTGTCGAGCATGCCCTTTATATTGTTTTTTGAGTTGGGGTCAAATATATTGTTAACCGTACCCAGCAAAGTATCCAGCGATTTTACAGCTTTGGTTACCTGGTATAAAACAGGATCCAGCTTTTTCATAGCATCGCCAATTATATTGTCACTCTGGATTGTTTTAAGGGTATCATTGGTTTTTAAAGCCGTACCACTGTTACCAAGCCTGATATCTAATTGCACATTGCCCAATAACGATTTATTAATTACCGCTACCGCATCATCGGGTATAATAACATCTTCTTTCATATTGATATCTACCACAATACGCCTCATGTCTTTGCCGCCATCTGTTTTATTGATATTACCCACCTGTTTTCCATTTATTACTACCGGGTTACTGTTGGCCAACCCCTGAATATCTTTAAATACAGCAAAATAGTGGATATTTTTACCACCGATATTTTTGCCTTTCAAAAAATTAAATCCCAGTACAAGCAGTACTATAGCAATAGCGGTTAAAGCACCTACTTTTGTTTCATTAGAAATAGTCATTTGTAAACTACGTTGTTTAGATAGTAAAAATAGGTAATAATTTTTTGGCAGCCTATCTGAGTGTCCAGAGGGGACCTATTTTTTTGTGAATGAGCACTGGAATGAGGCGAAAGTTTTACGTGTTGTTTATACGGAACGAACGCGACGCCAATATTTTTTCTACCTGTATATCCGCTCCTAAAGAGACAAATGGACCTTTGAAAAATCTTTAACTTAATGACATCCTTCTGATGGGACAAATATTAATTTTGAGATAACAGCAGCATGTATTTTATAAAGAAATTTCCAGTGATGGAACCCCATTTACTACTTTATAAGTTTCCCAATTCTTCCACCACTGCCGGCAAAAAATACAGCTTTTCCCTTCTTGGCTTTTCTGCAAACATGAAAACTTTCTTTGCTTATCCAGTTCCAGTTTTTGCCTTCATCATTGCTGATGTCAATGCCGGTTAATCCGCAACTTATCCAGGTAGTGTTGCTGATATATTCCACACAACTTCGGTAACCATGTGGAGCTGTTACTGGTGCTGAAAATGTTTTTCCTCCATTGGTTGTTATGCTACAGTTTTGAGCAGTATCTTCTTTGGCATTAAAATCTCCGCCCACAACAATCATGGTGTTGCTGTTTTTTACTGCGATGGAATTAGCGCCGGTAGTGGTTTTGCCCTGTGCAATGGGCAGGTCAATTTTTTTATCCCTGATGAACATTCTGCTTTTTAATCCACCCGAAATAAAAACAGCTTCCTGCTTATTAAGCTTTCTTATATTGGTGCCACTGCTGGCAAAGCAGGCTTCCCCACTATCTGCTTTGGGATAATTTTGTGGTGGCAGTTCCTGCCATTTTTTGCCACCGTCAAATGTACGGGCAATAAAAAATTTGTTGTCGATAGGATCGCCTATTACAATGCCGCTTTGTTCGTTCCAAAATTCCATGGCATCTAAAAACATGCCTTTGGTTTTATTTTCATACACGGTTGTCCACGTATCGCCACCATTTGTTGTGCGTAAAATATAGGCCGGTTCTGCAATGCCTATTATCACGGCAGTTTTATTATCAAAAGCTTCAATGTCCCGGAAATCGGTTTTTTCAAAGCCTTTTACTTTTATCCATTTCCAGGTAATGCCTCCGTCAGTTGATTTACCAATAGTACCTTCGCTTCCGCTAACCCAAACGGTGTTATTATTTACTACACTTAAACCACGTATGGAAATTTTTGAATTGCTGTTGAGTAATTGAATCGTTTGTGCCTGTACGTTATGAATGTTTGAAACCAGCAAAACTGTTGATAATATTATTTTTATAAACACAAGATGAGTTTTGCCCCTCAATTTAAATTAAATTTTGCTCCATCCCCGGAAGGGGAGTAAAAACTTTCATAAATGAAGGAAGCAACCGATTTAAGGCGAGTACCAAAAAGCTGAAAAAGTATAAGAGTGCGATGCAACGATTTACCACATAGCTTCTTAGCCCGGACAATAATCTTAATATTGCATTATACAGCATCATTTTTTCAATTATTCACTTTTAATTATCACTCAACTTTTATGATACCTTACTGGATGAGCAGGACGCAGTTGTTGCTGGGAGATGAACAAACGCAACAACTGATGCATAAAAATGTGCTGGTGGTTGGCCTTGGCGGAGTGGGAGGCATTTGCGCTGAAATGATTGCCAGGGCTGGCGTTGGCAATATGACGATTGTAGATGGCGATACCGTAGACCTTAGCAATGGGAACCGCCAGATAGCAGCTTTGCAAAGCACCGAAAAACAACTAAAGGCCGAAGTGATGGCGGCAAGGCTGAGAGATATTAACCCGGCAATTGAGTTAACCGTGATTGCTGAATTTATACAAGGCGAAAGAACTGTTGATATTGTAGCAATGGGCCACTATGATCATGTAGTTGATTGCATTGATACTTTAACGCCCAAAGTTTGGCTGATCAAGACCTGTGTTGACAGGAAGATACCCATTGTAAGTTCGCTGGGAGCCGGCGGAAAAGTTGATCCTTCGCAAATACAGGTGGCGGATATTGCAGATAGTTACAAATGTAAACTTGCCCGGTATGTAAGAAAGTATTTGCATAAAGAAGGGATTGTTACAGGTGTTACTGTAGTGTTTTCGCCGGAAGAAATTGATGCGGATAAAATTGTTGTTACCGAAAAAGCATTTCCAAAAAAATCTATCATTGGAACCATTAGTTATATGCCTGCTATTTTTGGTTGCCTAACAGCCAGCGTTGTTATAAGGGCACTTTATAATACAGATTGATTGTTATTACTGCCATAAGTTTCTTTGGAGAAAGCCTCATGTTTTCGAATGGCTTTTTTGGATAATTGTATGGCCACAATAAATGAAACAAGTGCACCTGCAAAATGCAAAATAGTATTGCCTAAAAATAAAAAATAATCGTAAGTGCCATGAAAAACAACCGGCCAGAAAATAGCAAGGAATAAATATTTTTTTCTGTTGGCTGCATCAAATTTTGCAAGTCCTAAATGGTAGCCCATCAGTATGGCAAAAGTGGCGTGTGCCGGCACAGATAAAAACATCCGGACTATGCCGGTGCCGATACCATGCTGCAAAACGTAGCCAATGTTTTCAAGCGTTGCAAAACCCATCCCTACCATTACTGCATACACAATGCCATCAAAGGGTTCGTCGAATGCTTTACGCCGGTAAGCAAACAAGCGAATCATTATATATTTGCTTCCTTCTTCACTTAACCCTACCACGAGGTAGGCAAAAATGGCTACCTCCGCAAACGTTTTGCCGGCAAGGATTTCCAGCGATGTATGGCTTAAAAGCTGTAAAACAATAGCGGGAATAACACTGAACATACCCAGTATGAAACTCACCAGTAATAACCCCAGTGGTTCCCTGTTGTATTTATCTTTCAGGTATATAAAAATACAGATAGCCACCCCCGGTGCAATTGCCAAAGCCAATAAACCCATAGTAGATAAGTTTTATTACTTTTGAAAAGATAAGTACATTTTTAAATAGAAAATAAAATTTCCCTTTGGGGATGAGGTAGTATATGAGTTATAATTATTTACCGCTGGATAAAAATCCCACTTCTTTTCAACAGGTAAAAAACCTGCTGGCATTTAACCAGTTGGTGTCCATTACTTTTGATGCACACCACTGCATTACTGCCTGCAGGGATTATCTTGATAAAAAATTAAGTGAAAGTGATGAATTATTTTATGGCATCAATACCGGTTTTGGTTATTTACAAAATGTAAAAATAGATACCGCACAATTACAGGAGCTACAAATAAATTTAATAAAATCGCATGCCTGTGGTTTGGGAGAAGAAATACCGGAAGAAATTGTAAAGCTGATGATTATGCTGAAAATTAAATCGCTTAGCTATGGCAATTCCGGCGTGCAGACAGACACGGTAAAAAGGTTGATGGAAATGTATAACAATGATGTGTTACCGGTTATTTATACGCAGGGTTCATTAGGTGCTTCGGGAGATTTAGCACCACTTAGTCATTTAAGCCTGGCACTAATTGGTTTGGGCGAAGTATACCACGAAGGAAAAAAAATGCAGGCCGCTGATGCGCTGCAAAAGTTTAACTGGCAACCCATATCACTTCAAAGTAAAGAAGGACTGGCATTAATTAATGGTACTCAGTTTATGAGTGCTTATGGTATGCATTGCCTGATGCAATGTGACCGTTTATTACAGTGGGCTAATATTATTGCTGCTATTTCTTTTGATGCATTTGACTGCACTATTGAACCGCTGCATGAAAAAATACATTCTATCCGAAATCATAAAGGACAGGTAGACACTGCGGCGGCTTTAAGAAAATTATTAACCGGCAGCCAGATTGCTGCCCAACAAAAAGAACAGGTACAGGATCCGTATTCCTTTCGTTGTGTGCCACAGGTGCATGGCGCCACAAAAGACACTTTTGATTATGTGCTCAGCATCTTTATAAAAGAAATAAATTCAGTAACCGATAATCCCAATATTTTCCCTGAAGATGACCTGATATTGAGTGGTGGAAATTTTCACGGGCAACCGTTGGCATTAGCATTGGATTTTTTAGCCATCGCTATGAGTGAGCTTGCCAATATTTCTGAAAGAAGAACATACCAATTGATTAGCGGGCAACATAAACTGCCGATGTTTTTGGTAAAGCAGCCCGGATTGCACAGTGGTTTTATGATTCCGCAATACACTGCTGCTGGTATTGTAAGTGAAAACAAACAATTGTGTACGCCTGCAAGTGTGGATTCCATCAGCAGCAGCAATAACCAGGAAGACCATGTGAGCATGGGCGCCAATGCAGCTACTAAATGTAAAAGGGTAGTTGACAATGTGGAGAAAGTATTGGCGATAGAATTGCTTACTGCTGTGCAGGCCCTGGAGTTCCGCAGGCCATTGCAAAGCTCGCCTGCAATAGAAGCCGTTGTAATAGCATTTAGAAAAGAAATTAGTTTTAACGAAGCAGATAGGATTTTACACGATGATATGTTGAAAGCTATTGCTTTTATTAAAAAGGATGCACCAGAATAAAATCCATCAACGATAGTGGATCTTATCAATCTTTATTGTAGCCTGCTTATTTAAGGGATACCATTATTTGCCCGATATGATAAATATCATGCTGTATGATCCCATTGAGTAAAACACGGAATGTCAAGTCACGGCCGGGTACTGGTTTATTCAGCATTTCATCATTATTATTGGTTAAATGTTGTAACAAATGTTGTTGTGTAATGGCAAGTGTTTGCAGGCCATTGCACCAGACTGCTTCGTTGGGCTGAGCAAATACAGGGAAATTATTTTCTTCAAAATGAGCAGTGGTGCTTAGTGCATCATTTTCAAAACGGCTGATCGTAAACAACCGCCAGTTGATAATATGATATAATAATACAGTGTTGTTATGATTGTTATTTACCTTTACTGCCCATGCATGTTTTGAGGCGGCTTCATTTAAAATACTTAACAGCGATCTGCCATACCAGGGGTCTCCATCATATATTTCTGTAAGTTGTTGTTGTAAAAGCGCTAGCTCTTTTTTCATTATTATTTTATTTTATTTTATTGTTCATAGATTAGTTTTTGAATTATTTGCAGCACAAAGGAAATAAACTTTTTTAATTTTTTTGCATCTCTGGGCAAGGAATAATTATATTAACATTACCGCAACCGGGAAAGATGAATCGACCAAATTTTTTTATCAGGCAGTCCTTTTTTAATACGCTATCATGGAGTATAAAATTTAATTTACCAACTGTGGAAATTAATAAGCACATTTTAGTAACCATATTTAGTGCAGACAAAAATCTAACATAAACATAATAATTATACAAGATATCGGCAACGGGTTGCCGCTATGTTATGATAATAACCCTCTTTTGGCATGATTTTTTTATTAGTGGTAGAAACAAAATTATTTTTATGATGAAAAAATGGATGATTATTATTGTAGTGAGCATGTGTACTTATTCTTTAACTGCACAACATATTACGCTTGGGCCAACTGTTGGGTTTGGACATAGCTGGATAAGTAATGATAACAATGGAACAACAGAAAAAAATCGTTTTCACCCTTCCTATAATGTAGGAGCAAAATTAGTCTACAGCATCATGAGCCACTGGGGTGTTAGTGCTGATGTAAAATTTTCAAGCGAAGGCGGTACAATAGGTACAGATAATAACAATAAAACAATAAGCCGCATTAACTACATCAGGGTACCACTGCAGGGTATTTATTTCTTTGGTGCTTATGGGGATAAAGTAAGGCCAAAAATTTCTATTGGTCCATCTTTCGGGTTTGTTGCAGGTGGTAAAGTAAAAGACTATGAGAATAATAAAGTAACCAGCGATGTAGCTATTAAAGATTATTTAAACAAAGTTGACGTCGGTCTTAATGCTGCAGTGGGAGCGAATATACGCCTTTGTAAATCAACATGGTTAAATACAGATATCACTTATTACCACGGATTTACTGATATTTCCAAAGCTGTCGGGGAGGCAAAATTAAGAGGGATAGGACTCAATGTGGGTGTGCTATTTCCTATAGGTACAAAATAAAAAAACGTATATATTTATAACAGCTTTTTTAAAAAGATCCTGGTAACAAGGCAAATGTTATCGGGATCTTTTTATTTTGACTGGCATATTTTTACTTGTAAAAAGAAGTGGAAATTTTTCTACACTGACCCAATATCATCTCCTACAGGCTGCTGTGAAATTCATGATATCTTTGACATTTTAATTATCCAATGCTAATAAAAACTTTTAAAGACATTCACTTAAAAACCAACCATAAGTTTTAAATCTTTTCTACGAAAACCCTCTCGATATCGAGGGTTTTTATTTTTATTACTATTTGTGTAAGTGCTATATTTTAAGTGTATAAATTTTCTCTGGTGCAGCAGTATATTTATAACGGCAGAAGCATCTAAATTGCAGGATGAAATTTCGTTTATTTGAGTTTGAAGACAAGGCCTGGTTGCCGGAAACTGTAAGGCATGGCATGACGGATTACCTTCGGTTTATTTTAAATAGTGGTAATTTTTACGAACCGGTTTCGCCGCTGATCATGCAACTGTTGCATCATACAGGATCCAAGCAGGGTATAGATCTTTGTTCAGGCGGGGGAGGCACCGTTGAACAAATTCAAAAAAATATCCACGAAAAATACCAGCTGCAGGTACCGTTTATCTTGACGGATAAATTTCCCAATATTAATGCGTATCAATTTATTCAAAAAAAAACTGATGGTAAAATAACTTACTTTTCCCTGCCCGTTAATGCTGCGAAAGTTGATCCTTCTCTGCAAGGGGTTAGAACTATTTTTTCAGCCTTTCATCATTTTGATGAACAGGCAGCAACACAGGTAATAAACAATGCGGTTTCGGCAAAGGAAGGTATTGGTATTTTTGACGGTGGAAATAAAAGTATATTTTTTATCCTGGCGATTATTTTACTGCACCCCCTTGCATTTTTTTTATTTACCCCGTTTTTAAGGCCCTTTAAATTTAGCCGGATATTGTTTACTTATGTAATTCCTTTTATTCCCTTATGTACCATTTGGGATGGCATTGTTTCGGTTACAAGGCTATACACACCCCAACAGCTTTTGAGTATTGCCGCCAGCGTTAACAATATAGATTATTGCTGGCAGGCGGGTAAAGAAAAAAACAAATTTGGAATGAGTATTACTTTCCTTTTAGGATATCCGGTTATAAACAAACAATAACAGTTGACAATAAGTATATTAGTGACTGAAGTACTTAACTAAAAAATATTTGTAAGATCATCGTTGTTTTAAATTACAAGTAAAGCTACCAGAGGTTGATACATTATACTACACATAAGATAATGCAACCTTAATACCTTTGCCATGCAATTATCAAATACCTCTGAAACCGGTTATCAGCACAGAGGAAAGCACCCTCTTACTACCATATATTCAAATGCCTCCCTTGCGGAGGTTTTTAATTTTTACGCAATGATACAAGTGGCAGCAACGTTTTATGGTGCTTTTTTTATTGATTCGTTGTGTTTGAAAAAATAAGTAGTATTGCTGTGCAGCAAAATAATTCGTACATTGAAATAAAAAATTATGCCCGAATCTAAAACCAGACATCCGCACAAACATCCAGAGCACCACAACAAAACTTCCAACACTCACCCAAAAACCAAAAAGGCAAGTCGTGTAATTATTGTTGTAGTATTATTTTTTGCTTTTTTAGGGTTGGGTATCAGCTATTTTATTGATGGTACAAGTATTGCCGGGCTATTGGCGGGTGTAGTGGTGGGTGGCATTGCAGGGTTTGTTTTTGGTTACCAGATAGATAAAAGTTTATCAAAAAAATAAATGACAAATAACTTTTTGGATTTTGTTTAAAAAATAACTCCTGCAACTTTCATTAATCATTCCTACACTCCGGTTTCTTAACCCAAACGGTATCGAATCATTTCGAAAATCTAATTGAAAAATAAGATTACCTATCACAGTAAACCTGGCATATATTAGTTGTTTATGAAAAAAATAAATTGGGGTATTATTGGTTGTGGAGATGTTACCGAACTAAAGAGCGGGCCTGCTTTTAATAAAGTAAACAATTCAAGGCTGGTAGCTGTAATGCGCCGCGATGCTGCAAAGGCAAAAGATTATGCACAACGTCATCATGTACCCAGGTGGTATACTGATACCAACCAGCTTATTAACGACCCTGAAGTTAATGCCATTTACATAGCCACTCCACCATCCACACATGAAGCATACACCATTGCAGCCCTTGCAGCAGGAAAACCAGTGTATGTAGAAAAACCTATCACGATAAGTTATGGTGCAGCTATCTCTATGGTTGATGTTGCCAATAAAAATAATGTAAAATTGGTAGTAGCACATTATCGCCGGGAGCAGCCAATGTTTAAAAAAATAAAACAATTAATAACCGATAAAGTAATTGGTGACAGCAGTTTTGTAAGGCTCGATTATTATAAAAAAGCATTGACAAGAGAAGCGCTTAGGGATACTAAAAATGCCTGGCGGGTAGATCCTGCCATAGCTGGTGGTGGCTTGTTTCATGATTTGGCGCCACACCAGTTAGACCTGATGCATTATTTTTTTGGTGAGGCAAAAAGTGTATCCGGTATGGCCATTAACCAGGCCGGTTTGTATACTGCTGATGATATTGTTGCAGGAAATATCCTGTTTAAAAACGGGGTAGTGTTTACCGGATTATGGAGTTTTGGAATTGCAGATGTTGCAGAAAAAGATTTTTGTGAAATAACCGGCACCAGGGGAAAAATATGTTTCAGCGTTTTTGACGGACGCACTATTGCGGTTACCACCGGTGATACTACTGAGCAATTTACTTTTGCTGTACTGCAACATGTTCAACAACCAATGATAGAAAAAGTGGTGGCCTATTTTTTAGATGAATCAGAAAATCCATGTAGCGGAACTGATGGTGCATTGGTGATGAAGTGGATGGGGGAGATGACGGGAAATAAGGCAGTTACAATTGTTTAAATATCTAAATGACTTAATTTTTTTTGCGAGTATTTATTCACTTCCAATAATCCCTTTAGGGGATGGGGGTAATACTTATTTCATAACTTCATTTCATGATCACCAGAAATTTATTGCTGTCCATATTACTTTTTTTATTCTTTCCTTTTGTTGGTGCTGCACAAAACTTAGGCGGTAATCCTGCTCCTATAAAATGGCGGCAGATAAATACAAATACGGCAAGGATTATTTTTCCACCCGGCTTAGACAGCCAGGCAAACAGGATCAATAATATCGTGCGGCTGCTTGATAATGCCACAACACGTACTATTGGCACCAAACAACGCAAGTGGAGTATCGTGTTGCTAAATCAAACAACCATACCAAACGCTTATGTAAGGCTGGCACCGGTTATCAGTGAATTTAATATGCTGCCAGGACAGGACAATTTTAGCACTGGCAGCCTTCGTTGGGATGATAACCTCGTGATTCACGAAAGCAGGCACATGCAACAGTTTGCCAATTTTAATAACGGCCTTACAAAAGTATTTTCTTTTTTTCTTGGACAGGAAGGGCAGTTGTTTGCCAACGGCTTAACCATTCCTGATTATTTTTTTGAAGGCGATGCGGTATGGCAGGAAACGCTTGTAAGTGCGCAGGGACGGGGAAGGATGCCCTTTTTTTATAATGGTGTAAAGGCACTTTCGCTGGCCAACAAAAAGTATAGCTGGATGAAATTACGCAGCGGTTCTTTAAAAGATTACACACCGGATCATTATGAACTTGGGTACCAGTTGGTAGCCTATGGCAAAGAAAAATATGGCGATGATTTTTGGCGGAAAGTAACTGCGGATGCAGTAAATTTCAAGGGGTTATTTTATCCGTTCAATAAAGCCATAGCAAGATATTCCGGTAAGACCTACCAGCAGTTTAGAGTAGATGCGCTGGATTATTTTAAAGCGCAAACCATGCTGCAAAACAAAACGGGTAATGCATTAAATTATCTTACCGCCATTAAAAAAAACACAGTGGCTGACTATCTTTTTCCGGTGTATGTAAATGATGATACCATTCTTGTAACAAAACATTCGTATAAAGAGATCAATTCTTTTTATCTCATCGTAAAAGGAAATGAAAAAAAGATACGGGTAAAAAAACAAGTGCTGGATGATTATTTTTCTTACAATAATGGCAAAGTAGTGTATGCAAGTTATCAATCAGACCCAAGGTGGACCAACAGGGATTACAGTAATATTGTACTGTTGGATATTTATTCCAGGAAACAACGGCAAATAACTTTTAAAAGTAAATACTTTTCACCTGATATAAGTAAAGATGGAAATGAAATACTGGCAGTGAATGTAAAGGAAGACGGGGCCAGCGGCCTCTACCGGATCAATGCGCATTCAGGAGAAGTAATCATGCAATTACCCAATCCCAAAAATTATTTCTACACGCAAACAAAATACCTTAACAGCAATACGGCTATCAGCGCTGTAAGAAATAGTGAAGGGCAGATGGCACTGGTAAAAGTTGATCTTGCCAACGGCGAAACTGAAACCATTACACCCTTTTCTTTTAATGTGGTGGGCTATCCATTTGTAAAAGGCGATACGGTGTATTACAGTGGCATGGATAATAGCAGCCCATCAGATAAAATATTTGCTGTTACCCTAACCGATAAAAAAATATACCGGCTTACCAATAATGTAAATGGCATTTATCAACCTGCCGTTGATACAAAAGGAGCTTTATTATTTACGGCATTTACTGCAGATGGCTCAAGGCTTGCGAAGATGATGCCTGCAGCATTGAATTGGATTACGATTGAACCTTTAAATAGAAGCGCTATAAAAAATATCGGAACCACTAAAGCTTTGGCAAAAACAGGTGCAGGCGTTTTGTATGATTTGGCCGATACAATTAATAAAACGGGCAGATACAAGAAATCATTTCAACTCTTTAATTTTCATAGCTGGCGGCCATCTGTAAATGACCCGGAATATGGGTATACTTTTTATAGCGACAATATTTTAACCACTTTTAGCAATAACCTCACATACACCTATAACCGAAATGATAAAAGCCATACGGTAGGATTTAATGGCGTATTTGCAGGCTGGTTCCCGCTATTAAGCCTTGGTGCAGAAGAAAGCTTTAACAGGCACATTGATACAGCATTTGGAAAATCTGTACAGTTTAACAGTGCAAAAATTAATGCAGGCATTTCCATTCCATTAAGTTTTGTAGGTGGCTTTACTGCAAAGTATTTAAACTTTGGGGTTAACTATAATACCGAGCAGGTATATTACCACAACAACATTAAAAATATTTTTGCTAAAAGTGCTATCAATTATGGCAGCACTTTTTTCTCTTTTAGTAATGTAAGCATGCAGGCAAAGCAACACATAAATCCACGTTGGGCACAAAGCATTACTGTAAATTACAAGGATGCATTTAACTTTCGGAACAGTTATAAATTGGTGGGGGCGGCCTCTTTATATTTCCCAGGCTTATTTACCAATCATAGTTTTGTAATTAATGGGGCTTACCAAAAAAGAGATACCTTGCCAGATCTGTTCAGCAATAATTTTTCCTATTCAAGGGGCTATGATGCCTTAAGCCAGCCAATAATGTTTAGGGTGGGTGTTAATTACCATTTTGCGTTTCTGTACCCTGATTGGGGCTTTGGTAACATGGTATTTTTTCAACGCATTCGTGGCAATGTTTTTTACGACCATACGGAAGTTAGTGCTAAAAGAAGTGATGGTGTTTCTGTTTATCTTAAAAATCGCAGTGCCGGTGGTGAAATGTATTTTGATACCAAAATCTGGAATGCTTTGAAGGCAACGTTCGGCATTCGTTTTTCTCATTTGATGGATAATAATTTCCGTAATCCAGGTGTAAAGAACCGTTGGGAAATAATCATACCTGTTGGATTGATACCTAATTGATCAACCGCTTTATTTATTCATCACTTCCATATCTTCCAGTGCATAATTACCTGTTGAAAGTGTACAATTAAAGGAGGAACAATAACTGAACAATTCATTCACCGGCAGGGTATTTAGCTTGAATTTTTTAACGGCAATTTTTTCAGTTTTAAGATCACTGTCTTCTTCTCTTATTTTATCAACGGCATATATTGTTATCACAGTTTCTTTTCCTAAAAAAATGCGGATAGCAAATGCTTCAAAACGGTCACGGTTGTAATCAAGTATATGTTGTACACACAAATCATCCAGTGTTTGATTGTTAGCAAGTGTTACAGCTATAGCGCCACTAATGTCGCCATGTTCAAATTTAAGTTCCTGTTGCATAGTGTTATTTTTTTAATGATTGGTTACAACAATGCATTAAATAATATGCCAGAAAAATTAAACAATCACCACTGCACGTTAAGTAAACAAATTCCCATTTTTTTATTTTATATGCACATGTCTGTTAAGTAAAAAAAAGGGTATTGCTTTTACCAGCAACATCCTTCAATAATTAAGGCTATGAACTATTAATGTTTATCTTCTCCAATAACCATGTTGCCATTTCCAGCCACGGTTATTTTGTTGCCAGTGTCCATTTTCCCAACGGCGGTTACCTCTTAAAGGTGCCCAATAACCCTGTTGATAAACATAGCGTCC
>JANYFT010000076.1 GCA_025359625.1 Ferruginibacter sp. | reverse complement strand
GCTCGATCTGATGCAGGGCTTGAAAGAGAACGTTATCACCGGTCATCCAATTCCAGCGGGTACAGGTTTACGTGAGTTTGAAAATATGATTGTAGGTAGCAAGGAAGAGTATGAATTGCTGATGACTACTAAAGAAGCCATGAGCTTTGATGACGAAGAATAATTAGCTGATCTGCTGATGTGATAATTGGCCAATGATATGATTGAAGGAGTAAGATGAAAATCTTGCTCCTTTTTTGTGTCGGAAAAAAAGATTGCTGGAAAAAGCTCACGAAGAATTTAGATAATAATAATGGAACAAAAATTATCCTACAAAAAAAAGCTGCACCAACATTGCATAGCAATCATTCAACAACGTATAGATGCTGCGAAAGAATCGATGCAAAATGCCCAGGCTGCTGCCAACAGCGAAGAAAAAAACAGTGCAGGCGACAAGTATGAAACCAGCCGTGCTATGAGCCATCTTGAAAAAGACATGCATGCCCGTCAATTGGCAGCCAATCAAAATGAACTGGCTGCATTGCTTGCTGTTGATTGCAATAAAATACGCACTTCTGTTACAACCGGCAGTATTGTTGACTGTGACGAACTCCTTTTTTTTATTGCTGCAGGCCTGGGCAAAATATCTTTTAATGGCGGCACTATTTATTTATTATCTCCCAATGCGCCTGTTGCAAGATCGTTGGTGCATAAAGTTGCCGGCAACAAGATAATCTTCAATAATAAAGAGATTATCATAAAGGATGTATTTTGAATCGGAAAACAATAAATAACAGGATTTACATGCGTTAAAGTTTATCAAATGGTAGATTTTAAAGTTGCATTTGCACTGCAATTCATCAGTAAATCCTACTTTCGCAGAATATCAATAAACAAAAAATAATGAGCGAAGTAAAATTAACAACTGGCGAAATACTTACCGCCAAAGGCGTATTAAAATTTGAATTGTACGATGATGATGCACCCATTGCAGTAGCCAATTTTAAAAAACTTGTAAATGAAGGTTTTTATAATGGACTAACTTTTCACCGTGTGATCCCTAATTTTATGATACAGGGCGGATGTCCTGATGGAACTGGTGCAGGCGGCCCGGGATACACTATCAATTGTGAATTGAATGGCAGTAAACAAATACATGACCGTGGTGTTATGTCAATGGCTCATCGTGGCCGAAATACAGGTGGTTCACAGTTTTTCATTTGCCACAACCGAAGCGGAACCCAACACCTTGACGGCGTGCATACCTGTTTTGGAAAAATAACTGAAGGAATTGATTTAATTGACGACATCCGTGGCGGTGATGTAATGGAAAAGGTAGTGTTAACTTAATTTTAATTTTGAATTATAGATTGAGCTATTGGGTAGTATCCAAAGTTATTGCCTTTGTGAACTATTAAAAGTAAAAAAGGAAGTACAATATTTTATTGGCTTCCTTTTTTTTACTCAAATTTATCAGTCACTTAATAGAAAGCTTACTAATTAAAAACCCTTTACCATACCCATTGCTTCCATGGCCATTTTTTGATTGTATTCAAATGTGAGCGCTTTATGATTGATGATATCCACAATAGTTCCTATCAGACATAGGCCGCCTGTAAATAAGTATAGTATCCCCATTCCTACCTGGCCCACCACAAAACGCTGTATGCCCCCGGCACAAACAAAACCAAGTAAGCAACAAATTAAAATAGTCTCTGTTTTTTTTCGCTTACTGTTATACAGCGAAATAAAAAGATGCAATTTATCTTCAGCAAGGTCTTGGGTAAAAGCCTGCAAATAGGCCAGCTCATCTGCTTCTACCGAAGGTATCATGGTAATTAAATTTGTGTTCATTATATTGATAGTTTAGGTTTTAAAGATAATTCCTTAATCCTGTTTAAAATAATTAATACAGCTGCAATGCCCAGCGGATGTTGTTGAAAAGAAATTGACAATTGCAGGTGTAAGGCATAATGTATGGCATGGCCGATACCACAACCAGGGCAATGCCCAATGTTCAGCCATCGGAAAACACACAGGGTAGGGGCAAGCAGATTAACCTCCATAAAAAAAAGCAACACCAACGCAGTTATCCAAAACAACAATTCAAAATATTGTTGCCAATATTGGTTTAACTGCCGGGTGAATATTTTTGTCATTTTAAAAAATGTTTTATGTGGAGCCAGGCAAAAATACCATTTTTAATATACTATCTTAATGGGAAAAATCACTTTTTTTTATGCAGATGTAAAGGTAATATACCACTATATAAGCAGATCATTTTCTATTATAAAGAAACTACTATTAATTGATTGCACTCTTAATACCAGTAATTTCTACAAAAAAAAATGCCACCTGTTGTTGTAACAGATGGACAGTTTTTTTGAGTTAATATATGCCTGGCTTAGTTTTTAATTATTTTTTGATTATCTACTATCACGCCATTTACAACAACCTGCGCCACATATACACCTTTGGATAAACCACCGAGGTTTCCTACCTGAACCGTATTGTCTCCTTTGCTGAAAATCATATTCTTTGTAGCAACTGCCTGACCGGTTATACTCTGCATTTTGATTATACCAGTACCATTTTCTACAGATGTAAAATGGATAGCTAAGTTATCTTTAAAGGGATTTGGCGATGCTTGCATAGTGATGCCCTTGTTGGCCTGTAACCTTACTAACATTACATTGCTGTAACTAAACTTGCCATTTATATCCACTTGTTTTAAACGATAGTACACTATTTCTTTGCCTGATAAAACCTTATCATCATCACTCATCTTGTAACTTTTACTGCTGCCATTACCCAATCCATTCTCTACCATTCCTATCGAACTGAAATTGCCACCATCAAAAGAACGCTCCACTTCAAAATAATCATTGTTTATTTCGTTATCTGTTACCCAGTTTAAATCTACTTTTTTCTGAATGGCTGTTGCTGAAAAGGAAATATATTTTACCGGTAAAACAAAATAATTTGTAAGTGCCATCCTTTTAAAATAAATGCAATTTAACCTTTGCGTTGCCCCTCCAGAAGTTCCCAATACTTTTGAACCTAATTTTAATTGAATATTGTCTTTACCGTTATAAAGGTAACCGATCCTTACATCCATCGCCATGGTATCAATAGATATCCTGTTGGTTATGGGTGCCTGGGCCTCTAATCTGCCGTTGCCCATATCGGTCAAGGTTAGTAAAGTAGGAGATGGTATTGTGTAACTCACATGGCCATCTGATTCTACAAACTCACCGATAGTTGAGTTATCACCATCTACATCAATCGCTGAAATGTCAAGGCAAGGAAAAGCATAATTATCACCTGCGGTAGTTTTAAAAGATACATCCCAATCAATCCATGATTTGTTGCCAATAGGAGTACCCGGTCCATTAATGATGGGCTGCCATGCATCACCATAACCTTGACCTGGGGTTTCCATACTTATTAATGTGGCACCGCCGTTCAGTTTTACTAATTTGATGTAGCAATCTATTCCCGCTGCTATATTGGGGAATTTATAGATCGCTCCTTCCATAAGTGCTGTACCCGATACCAACACTGGATTGGCAAATTTCAGATCTGGAGAAATACATTGGCCCTTTATATTTTCGGTTAATAATATTAGTATCATACAACTAATAAAGAATGTAGAAATAGTTTTCATTTTTTGAGTTTTTGAGGTTTAGATTGATAATACAGTTTTCAATTTTTGTAATACAAGTAGTAATACCTATTCTATGCCAAAAATTAACTATCTCATTTTCAGTTATTTATAAATAAATCCAATCTTTTCTTTCCAATTTATGGATGCATTTTTTCTTTTTAAGAATGGTAATAATCAAATAAGACATAGTAGTAATCAAAAGGGAATGTAGTATTAACCCTTGGTAAAGAAGCCTCGTGAAAGTAAAAAGAATTGTTGTGGCAGGCTTAGCTAATCAGTTTTAATTCGCTTAAAAGATTTACATACCCAGGAGATTTATGGTAATAGTCATTTAAAAAATAGGGGAATTTATGCTGTGTGACCAGAATTAAAATAGCAAAAAGCACAATGAGGTACTTCTGAATTATAAATATTTCATTCCACTCTTAAACATTTCTATCTTTAAAATATCTTCTTAAATCAATATGATCTTCCATGAAAAAAACTCTTTTGACAATCGTTTTTTTTAGTATTGCAAGTTTCTTAGTACAAGCACAATCAGATGGCATTGCATTATATAAAAAAACTTCAGCAATGATTCCCATGCGGGATGGCGCAAAGCTTTATACCCGTTATTCTTACACCGGTGGGTGCAAAAAATACAGTGCCAATATTAATACAACGAACACCTTACGGAGCCAGTATTTCAATACCAGATGATAGCACTTTTAAGACTGAATTGTTGGGCAATGCGATGGCGAAGGAAGGATATATTTTTGTTTTCCAGGATATTCGGGGCAAATATAAAAGTGAAGGAAAAATGCAGATACACCAACCGCTTTTACATGCGGTGCAAAAGAGTGCTGTTGACGAAAGCACCGATACCAGGGATGCGGTAGACTGGTTGATAAAAAATATCCTCAATAATAATGGCAGGGCTGGCATCTATGGTATTTCTTATCCGGGATGGCTTGCATTAGTCGGCGCTGTTGATCCGCATCCTGCCTTAAAAGCATCTTCCGAACAGGCCTGCATGGGCGATCTTTTTTTTGGCGACGATTTTCATCACAACGGGGCCTTTCGCTTAAGTTACGGAATGGAATATAGCTATGAGGTTGAATTTGATAAAACAACTGATAGTAATTTTCCTTTTCCGCAATATGATTTGTTTGACTGGTGCCTGAAACTGGGGGCTTTAAAAAATGTTAACAATAAATATTTTAAAAATAAAATACCCACCTGGAATAGTTTTGTTACACATCCTTCATACGATACTTACTGGCAAACTAATTCGCCACTAAACTATTTACAGATTCCACAAATACCACAATTGCACATAGGTGGTTATTATGACCAGGAAGATATCAATGGGCCACAACTGATGTACGGCCACATCGAAAAAAAGGATGCTTTCAATCGCAATTTCATTGTGCTTGGTCCCTGTAACCATGGCCAATGGGGCAGGGGCAAAGGGGATAGCCTCGGAAAAATTTCTTTTGAAAGCAGCACAGGAGTTGAATTTAGAACACTTCAAAAAAAATGGTTCGATTTCTGGTTAAAAGATATCGGTGATCGAAAATTTGATGAAGCCACCGGTTTTCAAACAGGCACCAATCAATGGAAAAATTATGCAAGCTGGCCACCAAAAGAAGCTGTAGTTAAAAAATTATATGCGGGTGTCAGCCATTCGGCTACCTTTACCAAACCTGTTGCTGCCAGTGGTTTTGAAAGATATATCAGCGATCCTGCAAAGCCTATACCTTACAGGACATTGCCTATTGAAGCAACCTATAGCATAGGAAGCAGATGGGGTGCCTGGCAGGTGGAAGATCAGCGGTTTGTAACCAGCCGCCCTGATGTGCTTAGTTTTATGATGGATTCACTTACAGAAGATATGACCATTACGGGAAAAATAATGGCACATCTTTTTGCTTCTACCAACGGTACAGATGCGGATTGGGTTGTAAAACTGATTGATGTTTATCCAGCTTTTGATACAAAAAACTTATCTATGAGTGGATACCAGTTACCGGTACCAATGGAAGTTTTTCGGGGACGTTTCCAAAAAGCCTTTTCAAAACCCCAGCCATTAGTGCCCAATAAGCCGTCAGAGTTTGTGATTGATCTGCATGATATCAATCACACTTTTAAAAAAGGACACCACATTTTATGATACAGGTGCAAAGCACCTGGTTCCCTTTGATTGACCGGAACCCCCAAAAATTTGTGCCTAATATGTTTGAAGCTAAAGAATCGGATTACATCAAGGCAACGCATCAGGTTTATTTTTCTGCTCAATACCCAACCTTTGTAGAATTGCCAGTAATGAAAAATTGATTGCTGTACTTTTATTTTTATAAAATTTATTATCAAATACTTCAACAATTTTACTGTAAATTAGATTTGTAAATTTTTATTACTCGTTTATTTTAACCTTAATAAATCCAGTATGTATAAATTCTTATTTACGCTTCTCAATTTTTTTATTGTTGTAAACGCCCCTGCTCAAAATACTGTTGAAGTTCCTGTTCCAAAACAATTAACCATTCTGCGGCCTAAATTGGTGGTAGGAATAGTAGTGGACCAAATGCGATGGGATTACCTGTATCGTTACAATAGTCGCTATGCTGCTGATGGAGGCTTTAAGCGTTTGATGAGTAAGGGGTTTTCATGTGAGAACACCTTTATACCTTATACACCCACCGTAACAGCCTGTGGCCATGCAGGTATTTACACCGGTTCTGTACCAGCCATTCATGGCATAACAGGAAATGACTGGTGGGACTATGACCTTAACAAATTTGTTTATTGTACCCAGGATGATGATATAAAAACAATCGGCAGTAACACTACCCTGGGGCAAATGGGCCCACATAATATGCTTGCAACGACTATTGGTGATGAATTGCGATTGGCTACAAATTTTAAAAGTAAAGTAATTGGCATTGCCATTAAAGATCGTAGTGCTATTTTGCCGGGC
Organism: Ferruginibacter sp.; assembly: GCA_025359625.1. Taxonomy (GTDB): domain Bacteria; phylum Bacteroidota; class Bacteroidia; order Chitinophagales; family Chitinophagaceae; genus Ferruginibacter. The sequence goes on along the minus strand of JANYFT010000076.1, from coordinate 6,090 downwards.
GGCCACAGTGCCAATGCTGCTTATTGGTACGATAATAAAACAGGAGACTGGATAACATCAAGCTACTATTTGACTCAGTTGCCCAAATGGGTAACTGATTTAAATGCAAAAAAATTAGTGGATAAATATTATGCACTGGATTGGAATTTACTTTATCCAATTAATACTTATGATCAAAGTACTCCAGCTGCAAAAGGCTTTACTCATCCGCTAAAACAGCTTGTTGGGAAAAACTATGGTGTAATACCAGCCACTCCTTTTGGCAACAGTTTTACTCTTGAAATGGCAATGGCGGCAATAAACGGTGAGCAATTGGGTGGGGGTGCGGCCACTGATATGCTTACAATTAGCTTATCATCTCCCGATTATATTGGTCATGGTTATGGCCCCAATTCTATAGAAGCAGAAGATGGGTTTTTGAGACTGGATAAAGATCTGGGCGATTTTCTAAGTTTCTTAGATACTAAAATTGGAAAGGGGGAATACCTTGTTTTTCTGTCTGCCGATCATGGGGCAGCAGGCGTACCCGCTTTTATGAAAGAACACAAAATTCCTGCAGGCAATTTTGATAATGAAAAATCAGGTGAAGAAATAAATAAATTACTAAAAGAAAAAACAAATATTAATGGGTTGGTTATAGGGATTTTAAATTACCAGGTTTACCTCAATCGTACTGCAATAAATAATGCAAAATTAAATAAAGATTCAATTGATAAATGGGTGATCAATTATTTATTGCTGCAAACTGGTGTAGAAAGGGCATTTGCTTTGGAAGCGTTAAACTCCACCACATTAAATGCAAAAATAAAAGAAGTGCTGGCGAATGGCTATTATCCTAAACGAAGCGGCGATGTACAAATTATTCTTAAACCGCAATGGATTGACGGTTTTTTAACGGGTGGTACAACACATGGGGTATGGAATCCTTATGATACCCATATACCATTACTGTGGTATGGGTGGAACGTTCATGCTGGTGTAACCAATCGGGAAGTTTATATGACGGATATAGCCCCCACTATCGCTTCAATGCTGCATGTTCAAATGCCAAGTGGGTCTATCGGTGATGTTATTGAGGAAGTGATGAAGTGAACCGTCAATGTTGAGTTTATAATTTATGAATTGCAAAAAGAAGTGATAAAGGGAATAATGAAAGTGTGGTACGATGCACAAATTTTGAACAAGGGCAATAAAGCGAAGCCAGCATTTATTCACCATTAGCTATTCATCATTCAATGTCATTTGTTAAGAACTTTTCAATGTTGCATTCTTTCCTATGGGGACGTTTATGGGTAGACAAAAATACTGACATCATGTTCGTCAGTAGGAATGTATGTGAAATGTTTATAGAAAGTGTCAAATGAAACCGAGGTAAAGCGCCTCCCGGTCTGCGGATGGAAAATTAAATTAATATTATTAACTTGTCACAATATATTGTTCCTAAGTAACAAGTTAAAATTATTGCTTAACTAAATGACATTGATTCACCATTCACCAATTAAATCATCAGTTACTAATTACATTTGCTTTCAGTATAACATTATAAAAATATTTATGAAATCATTTATTGCTACACTATTGATTGGCGTTATTGTATCAGGCCAGGTTGTTTATGGCCAGTCTTCTAACATTGATAAGGTTCAATTTTTTAAAGATGACACAGCCTTAAATGTAACACTGGAAACCTATTGGACTAAAGTGATCAATCAAAAAAATAAGATAGGCCGTATTTTTCCAGCCCGATTTATATCCAAATTAAATGACAGTACCAATGCAAATGAACCTGTTGACCTGGAAGTGAGGGGCCATTTCAGACGGGAATACTGTTATTTGCCACCACTAAAACTGAGTTTTTATAAAAACACTTCTTCAATAATGCATTCCCTAAAATCACTTAAACTGGTTAGTGCATGCAGGCTGGGTGCCGGATACGAACAATTCCTGCTTAAAGAATTTCTTGTTTACAAGATGTACAATCTGATTACCGATAAAAGTTTTAGGGTAAGATTACTAAATATAGAATATAAAGACAGCAGCGAAAAGAAAAGTGCATTTACAGAACATGCTTTTTTTACCGAAAATGTAAAAGAAATGGGTAAACGAAATGAATGCAAAGAATGGGCAAAAGGCAAAATTAATACGGAATCAACAGATCGAAAACAAATGACCCTGGTAGCTTTGTTTGAATATATGATTGGTAACACGGACTGGTCTGTTCCTGGTAATCACAATATCAAGCTTATTCAATCTAAAGAAGATTCTTTTTCAAAACCTTTTTCAATTCCTTATGATTTCGATTATTCGGGTATCGTCAATACAGAATATGCCGTACCCGATCCCTTGCTTAATACGGAGACTGTGCTGCAAAGAGTATACCGGGGATTTCCACGGACCATGGAAGAGTTGAATGAAGCGTTTGAAATATTCAAGCAACAAAAAGAAAAGATTTTTGCCGTAGTGAATAATTTTGAATTACTTAATGACAGGAACAAAAAACATATGATAGAATACCTGGAGAGTTTTTATGCGATAATAAAAAATCAAAAAGATATTAAATATATATTCATTGATAATGCAAGAACCGAATAAAATGGAGGTGTTTCGATTATCAATTTAATTCATCTTCTTATCGAAAATTTTTATACGGTTATAATTTATACCACCCTGCAACTGTAATAGCCACTGCCTGCAGTTTTGACAATTCATTTATATTCATTCTGGTGAACCCACCGCTCCATCCCAATATGGTAATATCTGGAAAGATATTGACGCACAGCAAAAGAAAATGGCCTCGTAAAAGATATAGCCCTGTTTACCGGAACATATACTGACTAATGGTTTGGTGATATTAGCGTTTCAATTAAAAACAACAAGCTTTGGTTTACATCCAAAAGATTATACTTACTAAATGGTGAAATGTTTCTTTACAAAGGCAATACGTTATTGTAAAATGGGGGTGACAGAAGCCTCAACGCAGATGCCTTTGTGCAGTTTGATCTTGATAATAATGGGAAGGCAAATCATATAAAAATGAATCCTATTTCGCCATTAACAGATTTTAGTTTTAATTTCCAGGACCTGGATTTTAGCCGGGTGAAATAATAAACTATGAAAAAATGGTGCCATACAATTAATGAGCATTCAATAGCAGCCATTAGCATTAACATGATAAAAGAAATACTCATCCATAGGTTTACTGGATGATTATCATCCTATCGCAAGCTTACCAATTTCCAAACATACATTTGCTTAAAAATAAATTATGAGTATTGATTATTTTGCACACGAAACAGCTGTCATTGCCAAAGGATGCACTATAGGAAGGGGAACTAAGATTTGGCATTTTTCTCACATGATGCCTGGTTGCATTGTAGGGGAAAACTGCAATATTGGGCAAAACGTGGTGGTTAGCACAGGTGTAGTTTTAGGTAACAATGTAAAAGTTCAAAATAATGTTAGTATTTATGAAGGCGTTACTTGTGATGATGATGTTTTTTTAGGCCCAAGTATGGTTTTTACAAATGTTATAAATCCAAGGTCGGCAATAAATAGAAAAGATCAATTTTTAAAAACGCATGTTGGCAAAGGAGCTACCATTGGCGCTAATGCAACGATAGTTTGCGGTCATAATATTGGAAAGTATGCATTCATTGGTGCAGGCGCTGTAGTAACCAAAGAAATACCAGATTACGCACTGGTTGTGGGCAACCCTGCAAAACAAACAGGCTGGATGAGTGAATTTGGGCATCGCCTTACTTTTGATGAAAATAACACAGCCATTTGTAAGGAAAGCAAAATGCTTTATAAAATATGTAATAGCCAGGTTATAAATACCGGTGAGTCTTTATAAATTTTATTTTTTATTCCTCAGGATAGGATTTCTTTTTTTTTGCAGGATGCTTTTGCGGAAAAAGAATTTTTCAGCCATCAGCAGAAAATAAAGAGAACATCGGTATCATATCAATTTGCAGCAACAACCGCAGCAATTAATTTTTACTCTTTTCAATAGGTGATCAATCTGATGTAATTTAAAACAATGCGCTAAACGTATCTGTTCTGAATTGATGATTATCTCAATAATTTTTTTGTGATAAAGTATTTATTTTTGGATACTTACTGGAAGAAATTGTAGAATAAGAAAAATAGGAGACCCCATAAAGGTAATAACGTTCTTAAAAAAAACAGGCAAAAAATAATTGCAACCGCAACCAAAATTTATATAAATTGTACAATGATATTTTACCAATCTCAAACTAAACAACATGCCCGTTTACGAAATTAACATCAACAGCAAACCTTACAAAGTTGACGTGGAACCCAACATGCCACTGGTTTGGGTAATACGTGATTTTGTGGGTTTAACCGGAACCAAGTTTGGCTGCGGCATAGCGCAATGCGGTGCCTGTACAGTACATTTGGAGGGGAACCCCATCCGCTCCTGTAGTTTCCCTGCATCTGCAGCAGCAGGAAAAAAGATTACCACCATTGAAGGCATATCACAAAACGTGGATCATGCCATACAAAAAGCATGGATAGAATTGCAAGTGCCTCAATGTGGCTATTGTCAGTCGGGGCAAATTATGAGTGCTGTTGCCTTGTTGAAAAATAAGCCTTCACCAACTGATGCGGATATTGATGCAGCCATGCAGGGTAATCTCTGCCGCTGCGGCACTTACCAGCGTGTACGAACCGCCATACACCGGGCAGCGGAATTAATAAAATGATCACTATTTTTTATTATCCCATTCAGGCGATGGGGTTAACTATTTTAACTTCAACATCATGCAAAAAGCAGCTTCAAATATTAACCGCCGCAATTTTATAAAGCTAACTGGCATTACCGGTGCAGGTTTAATTGTTGGCCTTTCAGTAAGTGGCAAAAATGGTAAGGGGCAAATTGCCAACCTTAGTAACCTGGCAGATTCTTTTGAATTGACACCTTATATTATCATTGAAAAATCAGGGGCAATCACCATATTTAACAGGAGGCCCGAAATGGGGCAGGGAACTTTTCAATCCATTCCCTCGCTCATTGCAGAAGAACTGGAGGTATCGCTTGACCAGGTTACGATCGTACAAACTGGTGGTGAAAAAAAATTCGGTCCCATGCAGTTTGCAGGTGGCAGCATGTCTGTAAGGTCAGATTATACTGAGCTTCGAAAAGTGGGTGCCAGTGCCCGTGAGATGTTGGTGAAAGCGGCCAGTCAGCAATGGAATGTGCCGGTAGAAGAATGTTTTGCAGAGAGCGCCAAAGTATTTCATAAACCTTCTGGTAAAAGTATAGGCTACGGCGAATTGGTAGAAGTGGCTTCAAAAATTGAAGTGCCGGCAACGCCAAAATTAAAAGACCCGAAAGATTTTAAATTGTTAGGAAAGAAAGTGATGCGCCCGGATATTCCTTTGAAGGTAAGTGGTAAAGCCATATTTGGTATTGATGTGGTTGTTCCCGGAATGGTATATGCCTCTGTTCAGCATTGCCCGGTATTTGGCGCAAAGTTGTTGAGCTATGACGATGCGGCAGCAAAAAAAGTAAAAGGTGTTATACGTGTTGAAACTTGTAAAAGAATTATTGGTAAATATACCTACGAAGCTGTTGCTGTTATTGCAGAAAATTATTGGGCTGCCGTGCAGGGGCGCAAAGCCCTCACCATAAAATGGGATTACCAGGGCAACGAAAAATTTAATTCAAAAACCTATGAACAAGGTTTGCGTGAGCTTGCAAAGAAGGAAGGCGTGGTTGCACATAACCAGGGTGATTTTGAAAAAGTTTTTCTTGAAGCGCCGGTAAAACTGGAAGCATTTTATGAAACGCCGATAGTATCTCATTCACCGATTGAACCAATGAACTGCGTAGCAAGCTGGACAGAAGGCAATAAGCTGGAAATATGGGCATCTACACAAGTGCCTGGAGATATTATCGAATCTTTTTCGAAAGCCTATAATGTGGCCGAAGGCAATTTAAAAGTAAATGTATTATTCAACGGTGGCGGTTTTGGACGCCGCCTCTACAACGATTATATTCATGAAGCAGTGCAGTTAACAAAAAAAATAGGTAAGCCCGTAAAATTAATCTGGACAAGAGAAGATGAT
>JANYFT010000074.1 GCA_025359625.1 Ferruginibacter sp. | reverse complement strand
AAGGCATTGTCAAGATCCAACGCCAACCTCTCCCCAAACAAAGCATGGTTACGTTTGCTGTACACCACGTTGCGTTGCTTGTTCATTACATCATCATATTCCAGCAAACGCTTACGGATACCGAAATTATTTTCTTCTACTTTTTTCTGTGCCCGTTCAATGCTCTTGCTAATCATGCTGTGCTGTATCACTTCACCTTCTTTGTAGCCCATCCTGTCCATAAGGCTGGCAATACGTTCGCTGCCAAACATACGCATCAGGTCATCTTCCAAACATGCAAAAAACTGAGTGCTGCCAGGATCACCCTGGCGTGCAGAACGACCTCTGAGCTGCCTGTCCACACGACGGCTCTCATGGCGTTCTGTACCTACAATGGCCAAACCACCGGCTTCTTTTACACCTGCCCCAAGCTTAATATCCGTACCACGACCAGCCATATTGGTGGCAATGGTAACAGCGCCTGTTAAACCAGCTTCTGCAACTACCTGTGCTTCTTTGGCATGTTGCTTCGCATTTAATACATTGTGCGGAATGTTTTTTTGTTTCAACATCCTGCTGAGCAATTCACTTATTTCTACAGAAGTTGTACCCACCAATGATGGTCTACCGGCAAGGCGTAAACGCTCAATTTCATCAATCACTGCTTTGTACTTTTCACGTTTGGTTTTGTACACCAGATCCTGCGCATCAATTCTTATTGCAGGTAAATTTGTTGGGATGGTTACCACATCCAATTTGTAAATGTCCCACAACTCAGCGGCCTCTGTTTCTGCAGTACCCGTCATACCACAAAGTTTGTGGTACATCCTGAAATAATTTTGTAAAGTAACAGTGGCGTATGTTTGTGTACTGGCTTCAATCTTCACATTTTCTTTTGCTTCAATTGCCTGGTGCAAACCATCGCTGTATCTTCTTCCATCAAGGATACGGCCTGTTTGCTCATCTACAATTTTCACCGCTTCATCCATCACCACATACTCGGTATCTTTATCAAATAAGGTGTAGGCTTTTAATAATTGTTGCACCGTATGTATGCGGTCTGCTTTTAATGAATACTCATTTAGCAACCCTTCTTTAAGGTGTAATTTTTCTTCGGCGGGTAAAGTTCCTTTATCAATATCATTCAGCTTTATTCCAATATCGGGCAATATAAAAAATTCAGGGTCTTCGCCAGATCTTGTTATCAGGTTAATTCCTTTATCGGTTAAATCAACCTGGTTGTTTTTTTCATCAATCTGAAAGTATAGTTCTTCATCCACCTTGGGCATCTCTTTTTGCTGATCTGCCAGATAATAGTTTTCACTTTTTTGCAATTTCACCCTCATGCCCGGCTCACTCAAAAATTTAATTAAAGCACCATTTTTTGGCAAACCCCTGTGTGCCCTAAATAATGAAAGGCCGCCATCTTTGGGGTCATCATTGCCATCGGCTATTTTCTTTTTAGCATCAATTAAAAACTGGTTCACAGCTTTGCGCTGTGCATCCAGTAATTTTTCAATGCGTGGTTTAAGGTCAAAAAATTGTTGCGTATTATCGCTGTGGCCAACAGGGCCGCTAATAATTAAAGGTGTACGGGCATCATCAATCAACACACTATCCACTTCATCTACCATGGCAAAATGATGCTTGCGTTGCACCATTTCATCCGGACTGTGTACCATGTTATCACGCAGGTAGTCAAAACCAAATTCGTTGTTGGTGCCGTAAGTTATATCGGCATTGTAGGCTGCTCTTCTTGCATCACCGTTGGGCTCGTGTTTGTCAATACAATCTACCGTAAGGCCCAGCCATTCAAAGATGGGGCCGTTCCATTCGCTATCCCTTCTTGCCAGGTAATCATTTACTGTAACAATGTGTACACCTTCGCCGCTCAATGCATTCAGGTAAGCAGGTAAGGTACTCACCAGCGTTTTACCTTCACCGGTAGCCATCTCCGCAATTTTGCCACTGTGCAAAACCATGCCCCCAATCAACTGCACATCATAGTGCAGCATGTTCCAGGTTACTTCGCCGCCGGCCGCCGTCCATGTATTGCTATAAATTGCTTTGTCACCTTCAATACGAATATGTTTTTTTGTAACCGCCAGTGTTTTATCTAATTCAGTGGCCAGGCTTTCCAGTACAGTGTTCTCTTTAAAACGACGGGCAGTTTCTTTTACCGCTGCAAAAGCTTCGGGTAAAATTTGTAGCAACACTTCTTCAATATTTTTATCCCTGTCTTTTTTCAGGGCATCTATTTGCTGATAGATAATATCCTTTTGATTGATATCTGCCACTGGCAAATTTTCAGCTTCTGTTTTTTGGGTATTGATCTGGTCGTCAATAGCAGCAAGGTGTTCACGAATGCGTTGCTTAAACTCCTGTGTTTTTGCACGGAGGGCATCATTGCTAAGGGAGTTGTATTCAGCAAAAAGGTGGTTAATTACAGCCACCTGTGGACTAATTTTTTTTACGTCCTTCTCACTTTTGTTGCCACCAAATATTTTCGATAAAAAACCTATCATAAAATTTGTTGTTATTGGGTATGTATAATAATTAATCCGGGTGTTTTGCAATGTCAAATATGGTGCTTAAATATTTTTGGAGCCAAATTGACAGAGCTTGCTCTTAATTTATAAGGGCGGTAAAGGTACAAATTAGTTGACAGTTTACAGTTGGCAGTTGAAAGGGGGAGGGGTACTGGCTTTTAAGGTTTTGTTACCAGCATAAGAAGCCCTGATTGAGCTGCATTGGCGACGCTCCATTCAAATGCAATTCCCTGATTTGGCTTTTATTAAAGCGCATAAATCCATTAAGCCACTATCCGCAATTATACGAAAAACAAATAATTTTCAAAAATAATTCCCATCAATATCCGAACTCTTTCTTCTTCATAACCTCCCCAGTCAATGCCGGTCTGGATGTAGCCTATATTGCAGGTCGTTTTTTTAAAAGAAAGAAGTTATAGAAATACCGATCCCGATAAGTTAAAGGGATATAAAAATGCAGTTGCGTTAAAGGGAGTCATTTTTTTATTATTAGATGCCATCATGTACGCCGTGCATAACAGGCATGGATCCATTTAAAAAAATTTTTGGACAAGTTGAAGGTGGTAGCAGGGGTCCTGCGGAACTTGCATTGGCCTTTCATTTTTAATTGGCCTTGCAATGTTAGTGTATAATGATGTGTTGCTTATCTTGAAACAGTTCCGGATCAAAATGAATTAAGCTGGTTGCTAAAAAACTTATACCATTGGCAATAACCGACATCATAAAAGCTTTCTTCCAGCTACATTCTGTAAGAAACCATAACCCAACCCCTTCACCGGTGGCAACTAAAATCTCAATTAAATTCACATTTATTTCTGTGGATATTTTTAAAATGTGCGCAATAGGCCAGGAGATCAGGTTTATCAGCAAGCCGAATTTTAACACGGCAGGCCTTTTTTTCCGTTTAAAAAAAAAGGCAAAAATTGGTAATTCAATCAATATGGTAAGCAACAGGTCAAAAGCTAAACGCATTATATAATATTGTTTGTGGTTTAATTTTTTGAATGTATTAAAAATAATTTTTAATACAAACATTTATAGCACTACCTACTTTGAAAATAATATGAAGCGATATTAATTTACAACAACGCAGTTTTGAGGGTGCAAGTATAAGCACTTTATTGTAAATACGGAGTAATGGAATTTTTAGTTGTGTTAATAGTAAATACACACTATAAATATTTACTGCTTATTTCAGTTGATAAACGTGGCATTTTTGTTAATAAAGCCGCTTCCATTTATGGTTTTTTGCCATACCTTTACCATCCAAAATCAAAAACTTACTTAATTTAGTTTATATGTCAGGAGCTTTAAAAGAAGTACGTAACCGGATAAAAAGTGTACAAAGTACCCAGCAAATAACCAAGGCCATGAAAATGGTTAGTGCGGCAAAATTACGCAGGGCTCAGGATGCTATTACACAAATGCGCCCTTACGCACATAAGCTGCAGGAAATGCTGAGCAACATTGTTAGCAACAGCGATGGCGATGTAAACCTGGCATTGGCAACCGAAAGGCCAGTTGAAAATGTATTGATCGTTATTGTTACCAGCGACAGGGGATTGTGTGGTGGTTATAACAGTAATCTCATTAAATTAACCCGGCAGTTGATATTCGAAAAATACAGGGAACAGCATAGTCGTGGCCATGTATCAGTTTTACCCATTGGTAAAAAAGGATACGAACACTTTACAAAAAACGGTTTTAAAGTTGTAGACAAATATTGGGATATTTTTACAGGTTTAAGTTTTGACAAAGTGCAAACCGCTGCTAAATATGCCATGGAAGCTTTTGCCAATAAAGAGGTAGATAAGGTAGAGCTGGTGTTTAGCGAATTTAAAAATGCAGCCACCCAGGCTTTTATTGCAGAACAATTTTTGCCGGTAAGCAAAGTGCAAAAAAAGGCAGGTGAAACCAATGCTGATTTTATTTTTGAACCCAGCAAAGAAGTATTGATCAGTGAACTGATGCCAAAAATTTTGAACACCCAATTGTTTAAAGCAGTATTGGATGGCAACGCCAGCGAACATGGTGCCCGAATGACAGCGATGGACAAGGCAAGCGATAATGCTAACGAATTATTGAAATCCTTAAAAATAAGTTACAACAGGGCGAGGCAGGCAGCCATTACTACCGAGTTAACGGAAATTGTAAGTGGTGCGGCGGCATTGAATGGCTAATTGCCCAATTTGAAAATTATACAATTTGAAAATTGGGAACCGTCATTTTTAAATTGAACAATTTTTGAATTTTCAAATTTACTAATGGAACTTTCACAGATAATACCACATATTGAAGCCTTGATTTTTGCAAGCGACAAACCACTTATTAATATGGAGTTGGTGGAATTGCTGAACAATGCACTTGGTTTTATAGAAGACCGGGCAACCATTGAGCAGGTGGATGCTGCAGTAGAAGGTATTCATGAAAAATACAGTTCAGAATTTTATGCCTTTGAATTAAAACAAAGCGGTGGTGGCTGGCAGTTTTTAACCAAGAAGGAATACCATAAAACAGTAGCCCAGTTAAATGGGGATAAATTTTTAAAACGTCTTTCTACTGCGGCGCTTGAAACCCTTGCTATCATTGCCTATAAACAACCTATCGCCAAAAGCGAAATGGAAGCTATTCGTGGTGTAAACTGCGATTATGCAGTGCAGAAATTATTAGAGAAAGACCTGGTGATTATTGCCGGCAGAAATGAAGATGCGGTGGGCAAGCCCTTGATCTATACAACGTCAAAATCTTTCATGGATTATTTTGGTATCAACAGTACTGCAGACTTACCCAAAATAAGTGAAGTGTTGATGGAAGAATTAGTGCAGGCAACTGTTGTAAATCACCAACCAATAACCGAAGAATATATAGTTGAAAATACGGCTGAAATAAATGAGCACAATAATTTTGAAAATATTGATACAGAAGAAGAAAAAGAAATGGAATTAAATGAAGATGCTGTTCTTTTGATTGAAGAAGAAATGATAGTTGCCGAAAATGAGGAGACAATTATGGATGAAAATATTGAGGAAGTAGAAATTTCAATAAATGGTAAACAAAAAGGTTCAATTGAAAATAAACAGTTAAATGAACTTGAAATTTCTGCAACTGAAGAAGATAAAAAGGTAGAACAACCGGAATCATAATCTTAAAAATAAAATTTTAATAAGGGTATGACGAAGATTGTTTCTCATACCTTTTTTTATGCACCAACCTGTAAACTGAAAGAACTATATATTACGCTACGAATTTAAAAACAGTAATCAAAAAACAAAAAACCGAAAACAAAACAATGGCAAAAAATTTAACCCACAATCAACTCATCGAAATCGCCAATGAGTTTGGCACTCCCGTTTACATCTATCATGCTGAACGCATTGCAGCGCAATATAAAAAACTACAGAAGGGTTTTGCCGGTGTTAATGCACGTTTTTTTTATGCCTGTAAATCACTCACCAATATCAATATATTAAAGTATGTGCAGTCTATCGGAGCTTCTTTGGATTGTGTAAGCATTAACGAAGTAAGGTTAGGAATTATGGCAGGGTTTGCGCCCAAAGATATTTTGTATACTCCCAACTGTGTAGATTTTGAAGAAATTGTAGCGGTAAAAGAATTGGGTGTAAACATCAACATTGATAATATTTCTATCCTGGAACAGTTTGGTAATAAATTCGGTAACACATACCCGGTGTGCATCCGCCTTAATCCACATATTATGGCAGGCGGCAATTTTAAAATTTCTACCGGTCATATTGATAGCAAATTTGGTATCTCTATACACCAGATGCGGCACATTGAGCGTATTGTAAAAACAACCAACCTTAATGTAACCGGCATCCACATGCATACGGGCAGCGAAATAAAAGACATCAATGTTTTTTTAGAAGGCCTGTCTGTAATGTTTGACCTGGCTACGCATTTTCCTAACCTGGAATTTATAGATTTGGGCAGTGGTTTTAAAGTACCTTATCAACCCGGCGATGCAGAAACGGATGTGACAGCACTCGGCGAAAAAGTAGCCGCTGCCTTTGCAGAATTTGAAAAGGAGACCGGCAAAAAATTACAGGTTTGGTTTGAGCCCGGCAAATACCTGGTAAGCCAGTGTGGTTATTTTGTGGTAAAAACCAATGTCATCAAACAAACACCGGCAGCAGTTTTTGCTGGAGTAAACAGTGGCTTCAATCACCTTATTCGTCCTATGATGTATGATGCATATCACCACATAGAAAACATCAGCAACCCCAAGGGTGCAGAAAGAATTTACACCGTAGTGGGCAATATCTGTGAGACAGATACTTTTGCCTGGGACAGGAAACTGCATGAAGTTCGTGAAGGTGATTACCTTGTTTTTTATAACGCCGGTGCATATGGTTTTGAAATGTCAAGCAATTTTAATAGCCGTTTAAAACCTGCTGAAGTAATGGTGTTGGATGGTAAAGCAAAACTCATCCGCAGAAAAGATGAGTTTGAAGATTTGCTAAAAAACCAGGTGATATAGGTTCCAGGCTTTGCAGGAAGTGAACCTGCAATCACTTAAATAAAAATACAAAAATTTACTTTAAGGCAGGTAAGCAGGAACAAATTCTAAAGGCACACCTGCATGCCTGCACTTTTAGTTTGCAAACGTATTTTCTTATTTGAATGCTCAATGATTAAAGGGATTATGGGATGATGAATGCAATTTGTAAAATGCAAGGACTGGATGTATATTCTCTTGCCCATCTTGTTTTTTGTGGTAAAGTTGAATGGTAATGGTAAAGTGAATGATCGTTAATTAGTATAAACCAAGCAGATATAAAAAATATATTGCAAAAGAATATGGCCAAACATTTGCATCATTATTTTAATTGATGTAACTTAAAAGTCTAAAATTGCTTGTTATGAAACTTCCACATGTATTATCCCGTAT
>JANYFT010000051.1 GCA_025359625.1 Ferruginibacter sp. | reverse complement strand
TTTTTTCATTCAAACATTTATACGTTAAAAATAGTTTACAATTGAAGCATCGCCTATTCAGATAAGTGTCACGGCATTTATTTCTGACAACAATGAATTATTATATTGGCTTCTCATTAAATTTTAAGAGAAGGAAAACTTCAATTAACAGGCCTTCGCTTAAACCAACGGGTTTCAAAAGCGGCCATTTTCATGCTATAACTGTTCACCCCTTTTGCAACTGTAGTACCTGTGGTAATATCAAACAAGTCACTTTTGCCTTCCCAGTGTAATATTTTTTCACCTGCTGTCATCGCATGAATTACCACAAATCCATTCCCTGCATAAGTAACATCTTCCTGCGGTCCGACAGGCACAACCTTTGCTAATTTTGCAATCCCCCTAATAAACTCAGGCGAAATAATCCCGGGTAAAGAAAGGTAAACCGATGACCAGTTTTCATTATGCTTAATTGCAGCTCCGATCTTACTTGTTTCGGAGATAGTTGCAAGTGGAATAGCCGTTGGATCATCTACATAAAAAAGCGGACTGGTAGATGCAGTAGGTAAATTAGATAACCCTTTGATCGGAATATTTTTTAACTCATTATAGCTGCTACCCTTTCCAATAATTTTTTGAGCATTGCATTTAACCTTCATGCCGGTCAGGTTTTTTATGTTCTCTTCATAATTACCAATTGAGTATCCGGCATTGTTGAAGAACAGCAAAACATTTCCATCTTTTTGCAAATTTTGTTGGATAAATTTAATTTCTTCAGTGGTTAAGGTGCTGCTATTTAGAAATACATAAATTTTATATTTAGGTAGTTTTGGGTTTGTAAGATCAGTTAAAACATAATCATCCCATGGCATGCCAGATCTGTTGAAGGGTACCCTTACCCAATAAGTGCCCATCAAATGAGACTCATAGGCTACACTTGGCATCCAAGGATTGTCTAAAATAGAATCGGCGGCGGGCCCACGCCAGCCACTTATATACGAGCGGCTCTTTTCATCCCGAAATACTGCAATTTGGCCATGATCTTCATATAAAGGTTCATTCATTCCTAATTGTGCACCTTTAACAGCTTCATCCATTACCATATAGTATTCATCATTGCCCCAAATATGCCCGCAAAGACCATAAAACCATCCCCCCTGCCCCTGACACAAACTATTGCCTAAATCCCGACGCATTTGATTGGCCAATTCCTCCGGACTACGCATTATCACCACATTTCTGCGATGATGATTTCCATCTTCTCCCCACGACGTTGCATACTCTGTGCGATAATCCATCTCGGTAAGAAATAATTTATTATGAAGTTTCAATGATCCGGGTGATGATTCATTTCCGCCTGATTGTCCAAGATTTCTAAGATTTCCATATTCCATTACACCAAGTATCCCATCCAAATATGGTTGTTCAATAAGTGTTCTGAGTCCATCATGCTTTTTCGGATAGTATGTAAAAGTTAAAGAGGGCCGGCCAACTGCTTCTTTGAATGCTTTGCAATAACGATTTATGGTCCCCGTCAGCCCTTCGTTTCCTTCTTCGTTGAAAAGAAGATTATCAATTATTCGCTGATCCGCTGGCGTATTTGTTTGTAAAAAATATTTGGCTGGCGCTAATTCTTTTTCGGAGGATGAGGTGACATTTTCGAAAGTAATGTTTTTTGCTCCCCAAGCTTTTCTCAACGCCTCAATATCATTTTTATAATGATCCTTTAACCAAATGCGAAAGGCTTTCTCTGCCCCAGCGGAATGATCAAAAGAACCAAACCCATTTAACCAGCCTCTTCTGAACCATTGACCGTCTGTACCGCCGGAAATATGAATACCCACTACCGCTTTTCCTAAAACATTCGTTTTTAAAAACTCACCCAACGCTTCAAAATATGCGGATGTTTCCTTTTGTACAATTTCTGCAGTATACGATAAGTTCCAGTATTCGCCGGCTTTTCGCTCTGTTGCCGCTCTCCAACTTTCTTTTTCCATCACACTATATTCTCCAAAAGCATTAACCCACCTGGCTTCTGGATGCTTATCGCCCAATTCAAGATAGGGCGTCGGGTCAATATCGAGCATAATACAGGCTTCAGGGTCAAATCCCAGCATCTTGGATAGCATGTCTTCAAGTGGTTTAAAATCATATTTACCTTCCCCCAGCCAGGTACATTCTTTGGGATCGTCACTATAGGCAACAGTAGGAATGAAATGAATATTAACTCCATGCCTGAGGTATTCTTTATGTGCCGATTGATTTGGCCATTCCGGTGAGAAAATGGAGGAAAACGCTATCAATGGAACTGGTTTGCAATTTATTTTAAGAGGCTTTTTACCGATTTCAGGAAGCTCTACTTTTACTGGCGCTCTTGATTGCATAATGGAGTAAACTTCTTCTTTACTGTAAAAAGGTTTATTGGTTGCGTAGGGGAGATAATTTGAATATTGGGTAGCAGGTGAAGGATTTGACCGAAACTCTACATCATCAAAATAGATTGAGTAGGGAACACCGCTTACATCAATCCGCATAGAAACTGTAGCATTCACATAATCGATAGGCACATTTACATTCATGAAAGTTCGGTCCCAACCGATCTTTGCGTTGCTGATTGGCATTGGGTAAATAACTCTTGCGCTTGTATACATCGGTTCCACCCGAATATCTTTTTTACCAGGTGAAGAAATCGTTACAATAAAATTAAACACACTGCCATATCGTGCATTCTCAAGGTGATAGTATCCGGCAGCGAGATAACTTTTTCCCGCTTCCACACTAAAAGGCTTAGCGAGGGATAATGAAACAGTTCCCGGAATTTGATTTTTCGTAAAAGCAATACTTGATGTGCCACTACGAACTATAGATTTGTTGATAGCCACTGCTCCCGATATGGACTGTTGAGCTTTCCATCCTTCAAAGATACCATTGGAACTACTTGCTTCAAATGAAGGGTTTACTAACTGATTGCCGCCACGTGCATCTTCAATTACTACCGTGCAATTGGATGGTTCAGTCAACTCAATGACTAATTCTCCATCTTTGTTGGCTATTTGTATCCAGGGGTCGTAATAGCTGGTATTTATTGAATAGGACTTACCTGCTATTACCTTAAATTGAGATGGTTTAACATAAACTTTAATTGTATTTGGATTTGAATTATTGATGCTGTCTTTATTAATACTTACAACGCCTTGCAGATTGGTTTTTGCCTCAATCATAAAGGTATATTTGGAAGGCTCATCAATAAAAAACCCAAGCTTTGAGTATCCCCCTCCTTTTAAAAATACTATTCCGGGTGTTTCACCCGAAGATGCTTTGTAATCAACTCCCTGAACGTAGAGCATATCGCTTTGAGCAAAGGATACTTGGGAAAGAAAAAACATTACTAAAAAGATAAAAGACTTACAGATTCTGATGTGCATATCTTAATTAATTTGATTTGAATTTGAGTTGTTATTGAACAATAATAAAAAGAGACATGCCGTAAGCTTTTGTATATTATAATTAAAATTTATCACCAGGCAACCTCTGCAGTAAGGATTTAAAACCACGAAGGCTTCGCAATCATTAATAATAATTCAACAACTTATTTGCTCAAATAATTCACAGTTAAGTTATCCAGATAATTATGATTTAATCAATCAAATTATAAATTACAAGCTTTCATCAAACCGCTGTTTTAATTAATTTAAGTATTTCCAACGAACGCTCCTTTATAGTCCAGTTGTTTTGCTGTTTTATGTTTGAATTGACAAGAGAAACAAATTTATCTGTAGTGATAACATCGAACGGTGTATTATTATAATTAGCTATGACGAGGTAAACATCCCTGTTGACGAATAAAGATGCAACAGCGTTTTTCGGTAAAACAGATTGAAATAATTCGGAAGAAGCAATATCGATCCACACCCATGTTCCTTCTTCAGTCATTGGTTTATACAAATTAAACCAGTACTTAAAACGATCTAAATATTTTTCGCCTTGTTCCCCTGGTTGGCCATGGCCAATGATGGGAAACTGCATATAGGGTATTGAATTGATGAAAGATTCATCCTCATTGGAAATACTAATCAATCGTTGTGGGGAAACATAAGGAACAAAATGTTTAGTGGATTCCCTAACAAAATTAAGATCGTCGGCTGCCTCACCGACCCATAAATAATCGTACACCTTCATATCAGTATAAACGGTATCGACCCCCTCTTTATGCAACTTATAGATACCTCCTCTGCGTTTAACCTCTGCGTAGAGTAACGCAAGGAAATCAGCCATTGCACCATCTTGTTTAGGGCCCTCTTTAAAGGCCAATACGTCATCTTCAGCCCATTTGCGTTTATCAACGGGTCTATAAAAATCCTCTTGTTCTCCCGGACGATTATATCCCAGATCGTTGTAAAGCCCGTCAACACCATATTCATCCAAAACATATAAATGGCGGTGCAGGGTATATGCCCGCCAATCGGGGCTGGCTGGTGAACATTTTTGTCGGTGTCTGCCTCGGCTGCGCGGTCGAAAACGAGCGGGTCGGCTACCTGCGCGCCTGCCGCGAAGGCCCGGTCTTCGATTTGTGGAAGATGGTTCTCTGAAGGCATGAGCAGGGTTTGACGTAGGGGCGGGCGGCTGCCCGCCCTGCTGCAACGC
>JANYFT010000048.1 GCA_025359625.1 Ferruginibacter sp. | reverse complement strand
GGCGAAAGATTGGTAAAATATATTTTACGGTTTGGTTTTATCTCTGTCCATTCTTTATCCAGGCCATACATAAAATAGCTGTAGGCTGTCATTTCAGGCGAACTGTAACTTAGTGCTGCAAAGTCAATACTAAATGAAGACCTGTTGTAAGGCAATGTTATTTCATCTGTGTAGAGAATTGATTTTTTTAAATCACCACTGTCTTTGTTAATCTCCAGTTCTTTATTTTGTACCTGGAAACCGGTGGTATAAACAGGAGGCACAGTGGCAGTCTTCAATAAATCATCGGGCTTAAAAGCAATCATTCCTTTTACGCTGCCAAAATACATTTTGCCTGCCGTGTCTTTATAACCTGAGTTGTAATTGAACTGGTCATTTAATAAACCGTTGTCTTTTGTATAAACAGTTACAGCCAGTGTCTGCGGATTAAAATTTGCCAATCCTCTTGAAGTGGTTACCCATAAATTTTGTTTATCATCTTCCAGTACTTTAAAAATAAAATTACTTGGCAGGCCATTTTTTGTGGTGTAGGTTGTAAATTTTTTTCTATCCTTATCTAATTTTACAAGGCCACCACCTTCGGTAGCTATCCATATATTTAGTTTGCCGTCTTCAAAAATGGCATTGATGATATTATTGGTCAGGCTATTTTGATTGCCCGGTTCGTTGTGAAAATATCCATGTTGTTTGGTTTCAGGGTTAAAAAAAAAGATGCCGCTGCCATGCGATCCAACCCAGATTGTTTTAGTATGATCTTCCAGCAATGCGGCAATAAAAATATTCTTATCTATCTCATTTACAAGCTCAAAGCCTTTTATAGAAGGATTAAATTTATAGAGTGAACCACCGGTGCCGCTGTAAATATCACCCGACCGGGTTTGCAATAAACTGACAACAAAATTATTTTCCATGTCATATTTTCCAGGCCCCGATTTATAATGCTTTTTTACTTTTCCTGTTTGTATATCCAGTATATCAAGGCCATGGTCAAACATGCCAATCCAAATATCATTGCCAGATACTAATAAGCCATGAATATTGGAATATGCAATGCTGCCACTTTCACCTGTTGGTTTAAATTGTGTAATCACCCCTGTGGCAGTATTTAATTTATTGAGGCCGGCATCTTCTGTACCAATCCATAAATTGCCTGCATTATCGCCGCATATTTCACGTACCGCACTGCCACTGATGGAGCTGCCGGAATTATCCGGAAAATATTTTTTAAAAACGGCATACTCCCGGGAGTAATAATTTACACCACCAAAATAAGTACCCGCCCACATACCACCTTCGCTGTCTTTGCATAACGAATAGACGGCATTATCAGATAGTGAATAAGGGTCTGTAAAATTTTTTTTCAGGTTGGTAAATTGTCCTGTTACGGTGTTGAGGATAAAAATGCCTGATTCGGTAGCAAACCAAAATTCACTGTCAGAAAATTTTTTTATATCACGTATATAAATAGTGGTTTTATCAGGATTGTAAGTCAGCAAATCTTTATAAGTACCGGTAGCGATATCAAATTTTTTGAGCCCCTGAGCAGATGTTCCAACATATAAAGCATTGCCTTCAGCGGGGTATATTCTATGTATCCAGTTAGAATTGGAAGAAGGGGAATGAGAAAATAAATTGAATCCTGTAAAGCTGTCCCTGGTTTTATCATAACGCTGCAAATGCCCGTCTGGCGTGGATACCCATACATTTCCGTCGGCAGAACCACAGATATAGGTGGCCGAAATATATTTTGATTCAGGAAATTTAGTCAGTGTTTTTGTTTTCAAATCATACCGGCAAACCATCTGTGCCGAGATAAACCAAAGATGATTTTGGTTATCAATATGCATACTGTTTACCCATGCCAGCGTATCTATCACTGGCACCAATATTTCTTTTTGCCGGTCAAAAAAATAGAGGCCTTTCTGGCAACCTATCCACAGGGTATTCTGCTTGTCTACCAACAAACAATTTACCATATCAGGTTCCATGCTATACCCTTTGTTGTTGATATTGTAATATTTAAAATGGTAACCGTCAAAACGGTTAAGCCCGTCCTTTGTACCAAACCACATAAAGCCGCAGGTATCCTGTGTGCTGCAAAAAACAGTGTTATTTGAAAGGCCGTTCTCTACCTGATAATGCCTGAAAAAATAAGATTGAGCCATCACTTTGCAACTGCAAAATACCAGCATTGCTGCAATCAATAAATGGATAGTGATATGTGTTTTATTTTTCAAATCGTTCTGCGAAGGTTATGAAATTTTTTTTATCAGGGGCGTTGTTATTTTTTTATTGCTATAAAAAAGAAGGAGGATGATAAAAAATAAAATGAAACATTTTGAAACAATTATGATACGCAAGGAATGTACCCCTGAAAAAAAAGGAGTTTATTTTACAGCATAATTTAAAAACAAGACTAACGCCTTGATTAAATTATGTAAACGATTACAATCATCATTAACTCACCAAAATTACTTGCTACATGAAATGTACTTCACAGCGTAATACGCCAGTAATTGCCTTCGCTTCCACTAGCCTCTGGCAAAAAAGAAAGTTCCTTTTATTCTCAGTTTTTCTTTTCTCCTTTTTTTTACCTGTGTTTGCGCAGGAAAATTTACCCATAACTATTTCCGGAATTGTAAAAGATAGCAGCGGCAGTACTCTTGCTAAAACTACGGTTTCGGAAAAAGGTACAAGAAATGCCACCACTACAGATGCAGATGGGGCCTTTTCTCTAAAAGTGGCAGGTAAAAAATCTGTGCTTATATTTAGCTCTGTTGGCTTTGCATCCCAGCAAATAGCAGTCGACAATAAATCTGCTGTTTTAGTTTCAATGCAAAGGGTAAAAAACGACCTTGATGAAGTAGTAGTAATTGGTTATGGTTCCAGAAAAAAGGAATCTTTAACGGGTGCTATTTCTTCCGTAACAGCAAAAGACCTTGACAGGGTGCATGGTGGTTCTACAGTGAGTTCTGGCCTTGCGGGAAAAATAGCAGGTGTTACTTTCCGTATGCCTGATGGGCGCCCGGGTTCTGGTGCCAATATTCAGATAAGAAACATGGGAGATCCGCTTTATGTAATTGATGGAATTCAACAGGATGTTGGACAGTTTAATAACCTGGCACCAAACGATGTGGAAAGTATTACGGTACTAAAAGATGGTTCAGCGGCTATTTATGGCGTTCGTGCCGCAAATGGCGTTGTGTTAGTTACAACCAAAAAAGGTAAAACTAACCAACCAACAAGAGTAAATCTTGATGCTTACACCGGCGGACAAAGCTGGACAAGATTTCCATCGGTGCTTAATAACTCTTACGATTATGAGCGTTATAAGGCTGATGCCGAAGTAACTTCTTTTGGCCATACTGACATTACCCAGGCAGAACTTGACAAGTATAAAGCTGGTACTGAACCAGGGTACAAAAGTTTTGACTGGACGAAGTTTGTTATTAAAAACAACGCTCCACAAACTTCTTTAAATGCAAATTTAACAGGGGGCTCAGATAAAGTAAATTATTACATATCTGCGACAAATCTTAAACAAAATTCTGTATTAGGAAGAGAATATAAGTATGAGCGTACCAATATTCAAAGTAATATTAATGCCCAGGTAACTAAAAGGTTAAAAGTAGGTATACAAATAAACGGTCGCCAGGAAACAAAACAAAATCCGGGTGTGCCTGGTGGAGATGATTACTTTTTAGCAAAATTTGCCATCCTTAGAAATACGCCATTAGACAGGCCCTATGCCAATGACAACCCTGCCTATTTGCAGGATAACGGCAACCATACCGAAGCTAACTGGGCATATCTAAATTATAAAATTGCGGGTAAATACAAAAGTGATTTGCGTGTTTTGCAAACCAATTTCGATGCAGAGTATCAGATTCCCGGTGTTAAAGGCCTTACCCTTAGAGGGGTATATTCTTACCACATAGAAGACTACCTTTTAAACAATCATGAATATACTTATGATGCTTATACCTATAGGCCTGCAACTAAAGTGTATGAACGTACCAATGGTAGCAGTAACCCATGGAGGGAACGTGAACAAATTAAACAAATAAATACTACCGTTCAGGGGCAATTAAATTATAACAATAAATTTGGCCAACATAGCATTAGTGCAACAGTTGTGGCAGAACGTTTACAAACCAACCGTATCAGAAACTGGATACATGCTTCTCCAACAACCAATGCCTTACCACTTATTTATTTTCCTACAGCAGATACGTATGATGATAGTAACGACAAAACTGCACGTGTGGGATATGTAGGGCGTATCAATTATAATTTTGCGGATAAATATTATGTGGAAGCTTCAGGAAGAAGGGATGCATCTTATCTTTTTCCGCCAACTCACCGCATAGGTTATTTTCCGTCGGTATCTGCCGGCTGGAGAATAACAAAAGAATTGTTTATGCAAAAATTATTGGGTGAAAAATCTATTTTGACAGATTTGAAATTCAGGGCTTCTTATGGAATATTGGGGGATGATAGAAACCCTTATAATAACAACGACCCACTGATTGCTCCATTTGCCTACCTTGAAGGATATCAATATAATGTAGGCCGAGCTGTTTTTGGTGGTAACGCAGTAGTAGGCTCCCGTGACCGTGGTGTACCTATTACAAATTTAACCTGGCTAAAAAGTAAAATAACTGATATAGGGGTTGATTACAGTCTTTTTAATAGCCACTTGTCTGGTACGTTCGATTATTTTTATAGAAAGCGTACAGGTATACCTGGCACAAAATCAGATGTTGTACTTCCCCAGGAAATAGGGTATGGATTACCGGCAGAAAACCTTAACAGTGATGCTGTGTCTGGAGGTGAAATGTCTTTAAATTACTCAGGTGCAATAGATAAAGTAAATTTTAATATTGGAGGAAACCTTGGTTATGCAAGAGGTAAAAATCTGGATTCTTATAAACCAAGATTTAATAACTCATGGGATCAGTACCGTCATTCAAATGAGAACAGGTATAAAAATATAGATTGGGGTTATGAGGTGGAAGGACAATTTACCTCACAGGAGCAAATCAATAATTTTAAAACAAATATTGATGGTAAGGGCAATAGTACCTTACTTCCTGGTGACCTTATATACAAAGACCAGAATGGTGATGGAAAAATTGATCAATATGATGAAAGACCTATCAGCTTAGGTTATGGCACACAACCTACTATCAACTTTGGTTTTAACTTGGCGTTGGCTTACAAAAGTTTTGATTTTCACGCTGACTTCTCGGGGGCATCTGGTTATACCTGGTATCAAAACTGGGAAACAAGATGGGCTTTTCAAAACCAGGGTAATTTAAATACCATTTTTACAGACAGGTGGCACAGAGCAGATATGTATGATGTAAACAGTGCCTGGATCCCGGGTAAATATCCTACTAACAGATTTAACCCCGGCCACGACCACAGTGACTATGGCGGGCAAAACGGCAGCCAGTGGAATTCTACATTTTGGTTACATAATGTAACTTATGTAAAATTGAGAACGATAGAATTGGGATACACGCTGCCTGCCAGCATTTTAAATAAAGTTAAAATACAGGGTGTCCGTTTTTATATCAATGCCTACAACCTGTTGTCTTTTGATAATTTAAAAAGTTATGGGGTTGACCCGGAAGTTACGGATGATAACGGTCTGCAGTTTCCTCAAAACAAATTTATTAATGCCGGCATTCATATCGCTTTATAATAACCTTATTTAAAAATATTTCGATGAAAAAAATTATTTCAATTGCCCTCCTAACCTTTTTAATAGGGTTTACGGGTTGTAAAAAAGATAGTGACTTTTTAACAATTGATCCTACCTCTATATTAAATAATCAACAGGCTTTTTCTGATCCGCAGCAGGTAGTATCCATACTGGCTGATTTGTATACCCGTCAAAATGATTTTAGCAGTTTTAACAGGGGCTGGAGTTCTTTTGCAGATTTTAGTGAAAGTTTTCCTTCTGATGGCGGTGCATACAATATTGTACAGCGCAATGATTGGGGTTTTGGCGAATGGGGTGTAAACTGGTTTGACAGTTATGGCTACATCCGGGAGCTTAACCTTTTTATTGCAAGGGATAGCGCTGCTACTGGGCTATCTGCACCAGACAAAGCCAGGTTTATGGCAGAAGGACGTTTTTTAAGGGCTAACTACTATTTTGAATTGGTAAAAAGAATGGGCGGTGTGCCATTAATTTTAGAACAATTAAAGTACGATTTTAGTGGAGACCCTACTTACCTGCAAAGACCCAGGGCAAAAGAATCTGACATTTATGATTTTGTTATCAGCGAAGCAGAAGCCATTAAAAATTTATTACCTGCGGGAGTAAAAGAAAAATCAAGGGCTTCAAAAGGTGCTGCGCTGGCTATGGAAGCAAGGGCTGCATTATATGCAGGGTCAATAGCAAAATACGGAGTAACTACTCCATTGGTTAGCTTATCCGGTGGCGAAGTGGGTATTCCAAATGCTAAGGGTAATGAGTATTATACAATAGCTTTAAGGGCAGCACAAGAAATAATTACGGGTACAGATGGGTATTCACTCTACAAAAATAAAACTGATTTGGCAGATAATTTTGCTAATCTCTTTTTAGATAAGGATGCCAACAATGAAACTATTTTAATAGAAGATTATAAAGTAAAGAGCGGTAAAGTTCATGGCTTTACTACTAATAACCAGCCATTTTCCTCTGGTGAGGAATCTGGAAATGGTGATGCAGGCCGCTTAAACCCATCTTTAAATCTTGTAGAAGCTTTCGAGAATTTGGATAACACTTATAGCCCTATTCCTTATAGGGATGGCTCTGGTAATCCAATTTACTACACCAACCAATTAGATATTTTTGCAGGCAGAGATGCCCGTTTAGCAGGCACCATCATTTTACCCGGAGCTACTTTTAAAGGTCAGCAGGTGGATATTTGGGCAGGTTACAAATTGGCAGATGGTTCTGTCTTTACCACTCAGGATGCAAGTAAACTGGTAGCATTACCCGGCACAACGAACCCCGTGCAAGTGTTAGGTAAAGATGGACCTTATAATGGAAACGATAAAAGAACACAGAGTGGTTTTTATATCCGTAAATACCTTGATCCCACACCAGGTGCTGGTTCAAGAGGTACAAACAGTGGTGTCGCCTTCATCAGGTACAGATATGCAGAAGTTTTATTAAACGCTGCGGAAGCTGCTTTTGAACTAGGACAACCAGATGTTGCTGCAGGTTATATGAACCAGGTACGGGCCAGGGCTGGATTAGTAATACCACTAACAGCAGGCCAGATAACCTTTGACAGAATAGTTCACGAACGCAGGGTTGAACTGGCTTTTGAAGGTCATATTTTATTTGACCTAAAACGTTGGAGATTGGCGCATGTAGTTTGGGATGGGCAAAAAATGACTATCCCGGATTTATTAACAAATATTGGAACTGCCACAAAAAGAAATACACAGCCTTATGGATTATGGCCTTACAAATATTATAACCCGGGCAATCCTAATAATGGTAAATGGGTATATGATGTTGTTTTACCAAATCTTGTAACAGGTGCTAACAAGTTTCAGTTTGGTAATTACTATTCTCAAATTGGTAGCGATGTAACAGGAGCTAATCCTAAAATTGTAAAACAACCTAACCAATAACTATTTCATTTAAAAATACAACACATGAAAATTAAAATTTATCATATATTGTTTATTGCGCTTTTTGCGATATCAATATTCTCGTGTAAAAAAGATAATTATAAACCACCAACACTAACATTAAGTGGTAAAGTTGCTTATAAAGGCGAAGCTCTTCAATTTCAGTACAACCAATTCGGCTTCGAATTATACCAATATGGATTTGGCAGAGTGGGAGCAATAGGACAGATTTTTGCACCCGATGGTACTTTCTCAGCATTGCTGTTTGCGGGAGATTACAAACTGACTATACCTAATGCTACAGTACCTTTTAAGTGGAACCAGACTGTACCCGGTATACCAGATTCAATTGCAATAAATCTTACTGCAAGTAAAACAATGGATATTGAGGTAATACCTTTTTACATGATAAGGACACCTCAAATAACAGCATCTGCAGGTAAAGTAAACGCTACTTTTAAAGCAGAAAAAATTATTACCGATGCAACAGGAAAAGGCATAGAGAAAGTAGCACTGTTCATTAATAAAACACAATTTGTTTCAAGTGGCAATAATGAAAGTGTACAAACAGCAGAATTAGATGGAGCTGCTATTACAGATCCAAACAATATCACTTTAAGTCTTTCTGTTCCGGCACTTGTGCCTACACAAACTTATATTTTTGCTCGTGTTGGTATCAAGATAAAGGACCTTGGAGGCAGCTGGATTTATTCTCCCGTTCAGAAGTTAACTTTTTAAGATAAAACTTTTAACTGCATATTTTTAATTTATGCAAAAGTAAAAGGCATATACATCATTTTAGATCCAATATTTTTATAACAAGGCCATTTAGCTCTGGCTAATGGCCTTGTTTAGTTTATAATTCCAACAAACAGAATCAAAACTGTGATGTTATTTTAACCAATCGCAATGAAAAAAATCTTCCTGTTATCTGCTGCTTTATTTGTTACTGCAAATATCTTTTCTCAAGTGGAATGGAAAATGGCAGGTAATAAAATCAGTACTCCCTGGTCTTCAAAAGTAGATCCGGTCCATACGTTACCAGAATATCCCCGTCCGCAAATGGAGCGTAATAACTGGATGAATTTAAATGGCCTATGGCAGTACGTTGTCTTGCCAAAATCCGCTGAGGCAATCCCTGTTTCATTTGATGGAAAAATATTGGTTCCCTTTGCTGTTGAATCTGCTTTGTCGGGTGTGGGTAAAACCGTAGGGAAAGATAGCGTACTATGGTATCAGCGTACACTTACATTGCCCGCAGGTTATAACAAAGGAAATGTATTGCTGCAGTTTGGTGCGGTAGACTGGTTATGTACCGTGTATGTAAATGGTAAGCTGGCAGGCACTCACCAGGGTGGCTATGATCCTTTTTCTTTTGATATCACTGGTGCATTAAATAAAAAAGGTACCCAAACAATTGCCATCCGTGTGTGGGACCCATCAGATGATGGGCCTCAGCCAAGAGGTAAGCAGGTAAAGAATCCTAATAGTATCTGGTATACACCGGTAACAGGCATTTGGCAAACTGTTTGGCTCGAGCCGGTTCCTAAAACTTATATCAGTTCTACCAGGCAAACACCTGACATTGATAAAAAAACAATTGGCGTATCTGCACATATAGAAAATATGTTGCCCGGCGATCAGGTTGTTTTTTCGGCATGGAAAGGAAATAATAAAATTGCTGAACAAATAATTACGGATAATAAGGAAGCTGTTTTACCAATTAATGACCCGCAATTATGGTCACCATCAAATCCTTTTTTGTATGATTTAAAAGTTACGGTACTGCGTAAAGGGAAGATAGCAGATGAAATTAAAAGCTATTTTGCCATGCGTAAAATATCAATGCAACCCGATGCCAATGGCATTGAAAGAATGCTGCTGAACAACCAATTTGTTTTTCAGTATGGCCCCCTTGACCAGGGTTGGTGGCCTGATGGATTATATACAGCACCAACAGATGAAGCACTAAAATTTGATATTGAAAAAACTAAAGAAATGGGCTTTAACATGATACGCAAGCATGTTAAAGTAGAACCCGCCCGCTGGTACAATTACTGTGATAAAATAGGGATGCTGATATGGCAGGATATGCCAAGCGGCGACCTTGGAAACCATTGGGAGAACCGTCCAGGTATTTATGGACAAGCCACTGACAAAGATCGTTCTGCAGCTTCTGAAAAAATATACCGTACCGAATGGAACGAGATAATGCAGGACCTGCATAACTTTCCTTCTATTGTAGTATGGGTTCCGTTTAATGAGGCCTGGGGCCAGTTTAAAACAAAAGAGATTGTAGAGTGGACAATGCAGAAAGATCCTTCCCGCCTGGTGAATACTGCCAGTGGCGGCAACTTTGAAGATGTAGGAAACATTATTGACCTGCACAATTATCCTGAACCTTTAATGCCCGACCCTGCTATTTTTGGTAAAACAAGAGTATTGGTGCTGGGAGAATTTGGAGGCCTTGGTTTACCGGTTCAGGATCATACCTGGCAACAAAAAAATAACTGGGGTTATGTGTCTTTTAAAAACAATGATGAGTTGTTTAAAAGATATTCAGAACTAATTGACAAGATTCCGCATTTGATTAAAAAAGGTTTGTCAGCAGCAGTGTACACTCAAACTACAGATGTGGAAGTAGAAACCAATGGCCTAATGACTTATGACAGGAAAGTAATAAAAATGCCTGCAGAGAAATTACATGCGCTTCACCAAAAATTGTATGATAATGCGTTGCTGAAACCGGCTGTAAATAATTAAACAATTTAGTAGTAAATAATAACAAAGATATTGCCCGCTTTCTTATCCAAGTCAAATTAACAAATATAAATTAGCAGCAGTTTTGGTAAATTAAAGAAACCGGGTTCAATCCTGATCCCGGATTTCTTTTTTATCTTGTCAAAATGATAAGGCATATCGGGCAGGTAAATTTTATTTAATAGGATAATAGCCACGCTATCTTATTCAATTTTAATTCTTAAATAATTCAAAACAATGAAAAAATTCGCTTTAATAATTGTTACATTTTTTACTGTCACATTTAGCTTTGCACAAAGCAGTAAGGCACCTGCTTATCCCCTGATAACACACGATCCTTATTTTAGTATCTGGTCAACTACAGACGAGTTAACAGCTTCCCCCACCAAACACTGGACGGGTGCGGACCAATCTTTAATAGGTATGATAAAAGTGGATGGAGAAACCTATCGCTTTATGGGTAATGTCGGCAAGATGTACAAAACAATTTTACCTGCTGGTGATGAAGTATATTATGAAGCAGCTTATACAGAAGATCAGCCCGCTGAAGGCTGGATCAATACTGGTTTTGATGACGGGCAATGGAAAAAAGGTGCTGCCCCCTTTGGTGATAATGAAAGTGTGGTAAAAACGAAATGGCTCACCAAAAATATCTGGATGAGAAGAAAGTTTACAATCAGTGACCTTAATCTCAATAACCTGTTTTTAAAATTAAGTCATGATGATGATGTAGAAGCTTACCTGAATGGAGAATTAGTTTATAAAAGAGTAGGGTGGACCAACAAATATATTTATCTGCCCATCAGCGATGATATAAAAGGTAAACTCAAAAAAGACGGCAATATTTTAGCCATACATGTTATCAACAATGTAGGTGGCGCTATGCTGGATGCAGGTATTGTGGAAGAGCCCAAAGCGGCTACAGGCAATGCTGTACAGACAGCCACACAAAACAGTGTAAAATTAAACGCTACACAAACAGTATATGATTTTACCTGCGGTAAAGTAAATCTCTCACTTACATTTACTTCACCATTGCTGATAAATAACCTGGCACTTCTCGCAAGACCTGTATCGTATATCAGTGCAAAAATAAAATCAACTGATGGCGCTACGCACGATGTGCAATTGTATTTTGGGGCTTCTACTGATATCGCAGCCAACACTCCCACACAGGCGATGAATACAAAGCAGTATGCTGCCGGTGGGTTATCTATTTTAAAAGCCGGAACCGTTGAGCAACCGGTGTTGCAAAAGAAAGGAGATGACCTGCGCATTGACTGGGGCTACATGTATGTAGCGGTTCCTTCAGGTACAGGAGTCAAACAATCTGTTACAGAAGATGGCGATGCATCAAAATTATTTATGCCTGCTACCGCCAAACTTACGGGCGGAAAACATTTGTTATTGAACACGGTGGTAAGTCTCGGAAAAATAGGTGCTGCTGTAAAAGAACAACTGATTTTAATGGGCTATGATGATCTGTATTCCATTCAATATTTTAAAACCAATTTGCGCCCTTACTGGAACCAGGATGGGAATGGCAAATTTGAACAACAGTTGTCACAGGCCGCTGCTGA
>JANYFT010000028.1 GCA_025359625.1 Ferruginibacter sp. | reverse complement strand
TCAAAAGGAGGGGGAGAATACTTATTTTTGCTGCCCCCTGCAGTTCTTACAGATAGATATTATCAGCGGAAGTAGCTCATTTGGTAGAGCGCGACCTTGCCAAGGTCGAGGTGGCCGGTTCGAGCCCGGTCTTCCGCTCAGAAAAAAGTAGAGCAGATAGCCTTGTTATCTGCTTTTTTTTCTATCACCGGCTCTGCAGAGTTGGTAGTGTCACTGGAGTGGTGGAATTGGTAGACACGCAGGACTTAAAATCCTGTTCGCTGTAAGGCGAGTGTGGGTTCAACTCCCATCTTCAGTACTTATAAATTTAATAGCCTTGACACCTTTTAGTTGTCAAGGCTTTTTTATTGTTTAAGGCGATGCCAAAATAATCAAAATTAATATTGGTGCATTTTTAAAATTGGTAAAAATGTGCAGTAGGATTTAATGTCAGTAATTTGCCCTGTTTGTATCCTGAATTCTACTCGCCTGAATGCAAAAAATACCGGCCCAATTTTATAAATGTGAGAATATTTTATTGATGCCACATTTTGTTACAGATCAAATATTAAATGTTGGAACCTGCTTTTCATTTTTTGACAGATGTCGGCTTGCAAATTGCATAAAATTCTGCAACAGGTTTATATATTTTGCAAATAGTATTAAATCCATTTTTTCATAATCCCTTTTTATCTCCCAAAATATACTTGCAACTATTTACGGCCCGAAATTTTCATCAATCCATATATTGATAAAAGTTGGCTAAATTCATACACTCCTTTTCCTAAATATCCAAGAGGACACAGCGTTGTATCTTCCAGTGCAGCCACATACTTACGCAAATGACGGACGACAAATACATGTTTACAGATTCTGCTGACGGGATTTAAGGCAGGCCAGCACGCCATTTTAATTATAGCTTTGTTATGGGAAAACAAAATAGTAAATCGGTTTTTTTATAAAACGAATCGTTAATAAAATTATTCAACACACGGTAGGATAATTATTAAAAATAGAGCAATCGTTTGCGTAAGGGAAAATTAATTCGTGAATAATTTAGGGATAGTGTTTTAAAAAAAATAACCCCAATTTAGTATGAGCAGTGTTTATATTGTAAGAATATCCTGACACAGATCGGGTTAACATGGCATCTGGCAAAAAATAATTTACCCCGGGGTTTAAGGGTAAGTTTTTTTATAATGAGTAAAATCATTTAATATTATAGCAAATGCAAAATTTATCTTTATCTGAAGGACAGACCACTACAGCAACGTCAATTTCGAAATCATCAACAGCCGTTGACAGAGTAGCATCTGTGGATGTTTACCGTGGCTTTGTAATGTTATTGATGATGGGTGAGGTACTTTCTTTTACCCAGGTATCAGAAGCATTGCCTGGTAATGGTTTCTGGCAATTTTTATCTTTCCATCAAAGCCATGTAGCATGGTCCTGGCTTGCATTGCACGATATGATCCAGCCTTCCTTTACATTTTTAGTCGGGGTGGTATTGCCTTTTTCCATGGCCAGCAGAAAAAATAAAGGTGCCTCGTTTAAAAGTTTATTAGGACACACCATAAAACGTTCCCTCATACTCATTTTTCTCGGAATATTTTTACGTTCCATGGATTCCACACAAACCTATTTCACTTTTGAGGACACCCTTTCGCAAATTGGTTTAGGCTATACTTTCCTGGTACTGCTGGGGTTTTATTCCCAAAAGGTGCAGGTGATTGCACTGGTAGTTATTTTGGTGGGCTATTGGCTTGCTTTCGCATTATATCCTTTGCCCGGAGCTGGCTTTGATTATACTGCCGCCGGAGTTACCTCCGATTGGGAACACAACCTCACAGGCTTTGCTGCACACTGGAATAAAAATACCAATCTTGCCTGGACATTTGACAAATGGTTCTTAAATCTTTTTCCACGCAAATCTTCTTTTACAAATAATGGAGGAGGATATTCAACGCTTAGTTTTATTCCTACATTAGGTACAATGATAATCGGCTTGCTGGCAGGCAATATGTTGCATTCTTCCAAAACGCCGAAAGAGAAATTGAATTTCTTTATCAAAATGGGTTTGTTGCTCATTGTTGTGGGTGTTGTATTGCATGCAACCGGTATCAACCCAATCGTAAAACGCATCTGGACACCAGCCTGGATGATCTTCAGCAGTGGAATATGTTTTTTATTTCTTGCTTTTTTTTATGGCGTTATTGATATGAAGGGTAAGAAAAAGTGGTCCTATTTTTTAATGGTAATTGGTGCTAATTCTATTGCGGCTTATGTAATGGCCGATGGTGGTATAAGGTCATTAATTCATCAGTCACTTTACATTCACCTGGGACAAAGTTTTGATAAACTATTTGGTGCACCTTACGCTCCGTTGGTTAGCGGTGCCATTACTTTATTAATACTGTGG
>JANYFT010000021.1 GCA_025359625.1 Ferruginibacter sp. | reverse complement strand
GCAAAAGGCAAATGACTGGTATAAAAAACAACCCTGGCTTTGTGGGTTTAATTATATACCTGCTTATGCAATTAATTATACCGCCATGTGGGATAAAACCACATTTGATGCTGCTGCAATTGACAAAGAACTTACCCTTGCCCAAACCGCTGGTATGAATGTTTTAAGAGCCGTACTACAGTTTGCTGTTTATGAAGATGATCCTGCTTATTTTCTTAACACACTGGATGCTTTTATGGCGGTTTGTGCAAGGCATAAAATAAAATTTGTGCCTTCCTTGTTTGATGATTGTGTTTTTGGCTTAGAGCATGAACCCAAAACAGGCAAGCAGCCAGAACCCTTGCCCGGCTGGTATGCATGGGCATGGTCGCCCAGCCCCGGGCATAGCCTGGTAATTGATGAAACTACACATCCACGCATTGAAAAATATGTAAAGGCAGTGATGGGGCGTTTTAAAAATGATCAACGTATTTTGCTGTGGGATATGTATAATGAACCAACAAACGGCGGCCTTGGAAGTGCAAGTTTTCCACTGCTAAAAAAAGCTATTGTCTGGGCCCGTACCATCAACCCCTCACAACCCATTAGCGTAGATGTATGGAACAATGATAAAAGACTCAACGATATAGCAATACCTGCATCGGATGTAATTACGTTTCATAATTATGCAAACAAAGATGAGTTGATAAAACAGATCAATGACCTAAAGCAATACCAACGCCCTATTATTTGTACAGAGTGGATGAACCGCCCAAACGGTTCATTGATTGAAACCCATTTGGCCGTATTTAAAACTGAAAAAGTAGGCTGTATGTTATGGGGCCTTGTTAACGGTAAAACCCAAACCAACCTGCCATGGGGCCATCGCCCCGGTGATCCTATACCAGCCGTTTGGCAGCATGATTTGTACCGTCCGGATTTTTCACCATACAATATTGAAGAAATAAATACCATCAAAAAAATGATGGATGTTACAGTACCATAAAAATTTTTTGTGATGGACTTGTATTTTACAAAATGAAATATTCAGCCTACAAAATGTTATGTGCCGAATAGGAGTTGGTAAACCCTGTTGATTAGCTTGACCTTACTTTTTAAACTTCCTTTTATGATAAAGTTCAATTGCTTTTGTTTGTTGTTGTTGTTATGTGATATAACTAATTCGGTGTGTGCTCAACATATGGATAGCCTGCAAATGCACAAAGCACCGGCACCACTTTACCGGGATCCAATTTATGATGGCGCTGCCGACCCTGTAGTGGTTTACAACAGAGAAAAAAAAGAATGGTGGATGTTTTACACCCAGCGCAGGGCCAACGTGCAATCGGCCAATGTTGCTTTTTGTTATGGTACCGATATTGGTGTGGCAACCTCTGCAGATCACGGGCAAACATGGGTGTACAAAGGAACACCGGCACTTGAATTTGAGGAAGGAAGAAATACTTTTTGGGCACCTGACATTATTTATGATAAAGGTATTTACCACATGTTTGTGGTGTACATAAAAGGGGCACGCAATGATTGGGTTGGTAAAGCCCGCATTACACATTACACTAGTAAAGATTGTTGGATATGGAAACATGAAAATGACTTAAAACTATCTTCAGAAAATGTTATTGATCCTACATTTTATAAATTACCAGATGGTAAGTGGCATATCTGGTACAAGGATGATACAAAGGGAAGTATTACAATGACGGGAGAGAGTAGAGATTTAATAAACTGGACACTTGCTGAAAAGCCCGCCATTGGTGGCAAGCCACATGAAGGCCCCAAAGTATTTTATTTTAAAGATGCTTATTGGATGATCACTGATGAGTGGGCAGGGCAACGGGTGTATCGTTCTGCCGATGCGGCTACCTGGCAAAAGCAGGGAATGATACTCGATAAGAATGGCATACGAAACCAGGATACGCCCACCGGCGCACATGCTGATGTGGTAGTAGCAGGCGATAAAGCATATATTTTTTATTTTACCCACCCCGGAAGAAAAACTCATTTTGAGGGTGAAATGGATAAAGATGGCTGTTACACTTATTCAAATAAAAGAACAGTTATCCAGGTGGCTGAAATTATTTTAAAAAATGGTGCTTTAGATGTAATAAGAGATGAGCCTTTTGATTTTTGGTTACCGGATTTAAAAGAGTAATGCTGAGTTATTGGGTTTGCATTAACTAAAATTCAGATAAATTTGTGCAACAAAAGATATCTATTCATAAAAATTATGAAAAATTACAGCTTACTATTTGTAGGATTTTTACTGTCCGTTTCGCTGCCTTCCATTGCAAACCACGATTGGAAAAAGCTGTCTGAAAACCCTGAATATCTTCATCGTTCCATCAAACAAGTAACGGATGTTATTGTGCATGATATTTATTCTCCGCCGGTGGCGAGCAGAATTTATGCTTACGTGACTATTGCGGGCTATGAGGCTGCATACCATTCCAATAAAGAGTATATTTCTTTTGCCGGTCAATTACATAACTTAAATGCTTTACCCCAACCAGATTTAACCAAACAATATAGTTATTCACTTGCCTCAGTAAACGCACTTTTGCTGGTAGCGAAGACAATGATTATTTCCGAAGAAAAAATAGCTGCCTTTCATAATAATATATTGCAGGAGTTTAAAAACTCTGGCATGCCTGCGGAAATATTTGATAACTCTATAGCATACGGAAAACAAATAGCCGATCATATTATTGCATGGGCTGCAAAAGATAATTATAAACAAACAAGGTCTTTATCAAAATATCCCGTAGCCAGCGATGCTGCTTCCTGGAAGCCCACGCCGCCGAGTTATATGAAGGCTGTAGAACCGCACTGGGGAGAACTCCGGACCTTCCTGATAGATTCGGCACAGCAGTTTAAACCTTTACCACCCACTACATTTTCTACAGATACCACAAGCCTTTTTTATAAAGAAGCAAAGGAGGTACAAAACATTGGGATGAGCCTTACACCAGAACAAATAGAGATAGCTAATTTTTGGGATTGCAATCCTTTTAAAATGAATATCAATGGCCACGTGATGTATGCCACCAAAAAGATATCACCCGGCGGCCACTGGATAAATATTACCCGGCTGGCCTGTAAAAAATCGGGTGCCGGTTTTGTACAATCTGCCGAAGCCTATGCCTGTTTATCCATTACACTGGCTGATTGTTTTATTAGTTGCTGGGATGAAAAATACAGGAGCAAATCAATAAGGCCCGAAACTTACATTAATCAATACATCAGCCAAACCTGGATGCCTTTGTTACAAACGCCACCGTTTCCTGAATACACCAGTGGCCATAGTGTAGTATCGGCCGCAAGTGCAGTAGTGTTATCAAAATTATTTGGGAATGACTTTGCTTACGCCGATTCCACAGAGGTTGAGTTTAAAATTCCTGTGCGTCAGTTTCATTCCTTTCAGCAAGCCGCACAAGAAGCTGCTATCAGCCGTTTTTACGGCGGTATACATTATATGCCTTCCATTACAAATGGTTTGTTGGAGGGCAACAAATTAGGTGTGTTTATCGTACAAAATTTACGCACCAGAAAATAAGAACCACCAACAAAACAGATTTTATAAAAGCCATTTATTTTTCTATCAGTTATCATTAAGATTATACTTAAACTACAGGCAAATTTTTATCATGACAGGTTTCAAAGAAAGAAAAAACTACACCACATTTATTGCAACTATTTTGCTTTTACTAATCTTTTTTTGTAAAGTGGCAGTGGGGCAAAACATTACTAAAAATAACGCCCAAATTTACCTGGCAGACCCCACCATCTTTCAGTACCACGGAATTTATTACCTGTATGGCACGGTTGAAGGCAATGCAAACAATGGTTTTATTGGGTACACATCCGGGGATATGAAACATTGGCAAAAAGAAATAAATGGCGGGGGTGGCTTTGCACTTAAAAAAGGCGATGCTTATGGCAATGCAAATTTTTGGGCACCACAGGTATTTACCTATAACCATATTTTTTACATGGCTTATGTTGCTGATGAACATATTGCTATTGCAACAAGTAACACCCCTGCAGGGCCCTTTGCACAAAAAATTATACAACCATTAGATGCGCCTATAAAGCAAATTGACCCTTTTGTTTTTATAGATGAAGATGGAAAAAAATATTTATACCATGTAAGGTTAACCAATGGCAATAAAATATTTGTTGCTGAAATGGAAGATGATTTTTCGGCAATAAAACCCGCTACAGTAAAGGAATGCATAACTGCCACAGATGACTGGGAAAATACGGCCAATGCCAACTGGCCTGTTACCGAAGGCCCGTCGGTTATAAAACACAACAATATTTATTACCTGTTTTACACAGCCAATGATTTTCGCAATCCTGATTATGCAGTTGGGTACGCTACCAGCAATACGCCTTATGGCCCATGGAAAAAATATGCCGGCAACCCCATCATCAGCAAAAAAAATATTGGGGTAAATGGAACAGGCCATGGCGATTTTGTAATGGATGCACAACATAATTATACCTATGTTTTTCATACTCATTTTTCAGATACCGTAGCCACGCCAAGAAGAACCGCTACCATAAAAGTGAAATTTGTAAAAGATGTAGAATCCGGTATTGATAAAGTAGTTATTGATACAAAAAGTTTTCATTTTGCGCTGATGAATAATTAGGTATCGTAAATTGATAAGGTAAGGGTATGCAATCACTAAAACTGCATACTGATTGTGTTGAATTTGTATGTTCTTCATTGGGGGCAATTCGTGCTATTTTATTTTTGTATTATTAGATGGCACGACGGATACGTGTATTACCAATGCAAAAAAAACGAAACCAAACTGCAGCGGTGGGCCATTTATGAACAAAAACCAACCATGTAAAATCATCTATAATTTTTTGTATCATCTTCTATTCAAATCAGTTCATTAAAGGCGGCGGCTAAAATGCTTGCTGGCATTTATGTTATTTTTACCGATATCAAAATTTTACCTGGCGGGGTTAAAAAGCGTTGTCCTTTTAACCATAACCACCGCTGCCAAAGACTTAAATAAAATAGCAGTAAAATCCACATGAAGTTTACAAGTATCTTTTTAGCGGCCAGTTGTTTGTTTGCCAATTGCCTGCTTGCGCAGGAGGCTGATTTGGTTAAATATGTAAACACATTACAGGGCACCAATTCTAAGCATGAATTAACCCGTGGCAATACTTATCCCACAACGGCTTTACCATTTGGAATGCACACCTGGACGCCGCAAACCGGAAAAAATGGAGACGGCTGGAAGTACCAGTATTTTAAAACTAAGATCCGTGGATTTCAACAGGCGCACCAGTGTAGCTCCTGGACAAGAGACTATGCCGTTTTTTCTTTTATGCCGATGATTGATCAACTGGTGGTGAATGAAAATGATCGGGAAGCCACGTTTAGTCATGCAAATGAAATTGCAAAACCCAACTATTACAAAGTAACATTTGAAAATAAGATCACTACAGAAATTTCACCTTCGGAGAGAGCTGCACATCTACGTTTTACTTATCCCAAATCAAAAAAAAGTTACCTGGTGTTGGATGGTTATACCAACATCAGCGCAATAAAAATTTATCCGGCAGAAAGAAAAATAACAGGCTATGTAAATAATGGCGAAGGTTTTAAAAAAGGGTTCAAAAATTTCTTTGTTATTTATTTTGATAAACCCTTGATAAAATATGGAACCTGGGAAAACAGGAAAAATACAGTGTATGCTGATTCTGTTGAAGCAGAGGGAAATGGCTTTGGGGCTTATGTAGAATTTAAAGCAGGGGAAACAGTCCAGATAAAAGTGGCCTCTTCTTATATAAGCCAGGAGCAGGCTGAATTGAATTTGTTACAAGAATTAGGCGCTGATAAAACATTGGAGCAAACACGAAACAAAGCTGCTGCAGTTTGGAATAAATCACTTGGGAAAATTCAGGTAGAGGGTGGAAGCGAATCAGATAAAGCAACTTTCTATTCCTGTTTTTTCAGGGCAAGCTTGTTCTCAAGAAAATTTTATGAAATTGGTAAAGATGGCAAGCCATATTATTTCAGTCCTTATGATGGTAAAGTTCATGAAGGATATATGTTTACTGATACCGGATTTTGGGACACTTTCCGTGCCCAGTTTCCTTTAAATACATTATTGCATCCTGCTATGCACGGGCAATACATGCAGGCCATGCTGGATGCTTTTAATCAGTGTGGCTGGCTGCCCTCCTGGTCGTTTCCCAGTGAAGCCGGCAGCATGATCGGTAACCATGCCATCACATTATTTACAGATGCATGGGTAAAAGGAATTAGAACTTTTGATCCCGGTGAAGCATTGAAAGCTTATCTGCATGAAGCTACTAACAAAGGGCCATGGGGTCCCTCAAATGGAAGGGATGGATGGAAAGAATATGCCCAGTTAGGTTATGTGCCTTATCCAAAATACAGGGAGGCTACTGCCAAAACTTTAGAGTATGCGTACGATGATTTTTGTGGCTACAAGTTGGCAAAAGTTACCGGTAATAATTTTTATGCAAATATTTTTCAACGGCAGATGTACAATTATAAAAATGTGTATGATTCTTCCACCGGCTTTATGCGTGGGCGTGATTCCAATGGAAGATGGACTAAGAATTTTGATCCTGTTGAATGGGGTGGTCCTTTTACAGAAGGCAACGCATGGCACTGGGAATGGTCGGTGTTTCAGGATATAAAGGGCTTAATAAACATGATGGGAGGAGATAAAAATTTTACTGCAAAACTGGATGCTGTTTTTACAGAACCCAATAAAGTAAATGTGGGCACTTACGGAGGGATGATCCATGAAATGACTGAAATGGTAATGGCCAATATGGGGCAGTATGCCCACGGTAATCAACCCATACAGCACATGGTTTATTTATACAATTATGCAGCAGAACCATGGAAGTCGCAATTTCATGCCAGGGAAGTGATGAGCAAGTTATATGATGCAACAGAGAATGGATACCCGGGAGATGAGGACCAGGGTCAGACATCATCCTGGTTTGTGATGAGTGCACTTGGTTTTTACAGCGTAACTCCGGGTACGGGGGAGTATGTTATGGGTAGCCCCCTGTTTAAAAAAATTACCCTCAATTTAGAAAACGGAAAAAAGTTTATTATTGAGGCGCCATTGAATAGCCATGAAAATGTGTATATAAAATCAGCCAGTTTAAATGGGAGCATTTATACCAAAAACTTTTTAACACACAGCGATATAATTAAGGGAGGTATACTAAAAGTAGACATGGATAAAAATCCAGCCATCCATCGTGGGATACTAAAGGAAGATCAGCCATTTTCTTTGTCAGAAAAATAAGATAAATCCTGTAATGTTGTTAAAAAAAAGAAAGCAATGCAGTTTAAACAATGTGCCTGTAAAATTTATTTGACTCTATGTATTTAAAAAAATACCTGTTCTTAATTGTTTGCCTGCTTGTTTTTGTTTTTAAAAATTCCCCTGCTCAAACTTGTACCGGGTCTTTAGGCGACCCTATCGTAAACATTACTTTTGGCGCCGGTTCAAATTTTGGCCCGGTATTATCTGCCGGTACAACCAGCAGCTTACAATACCAGGCTGCAACTTGCCCACCGGATGGTTTTTATTCTATTGTTAACTATACTTCAGGTTGCTGGGCGAGTGATGTGGTTTGGCACACGGCAACAGACCACACCGGCAATAGCAATGGGTATTATATGCTGATCAATGCATCTGACCAACCCAGTAATTTTTATATTCAAACAATCAACGGACTGTGCGAAGGAACCACTTACCAGTTTGCGGCATGGCTGTTGAATATGTGTAGTGTTAAGGGCATAAATCCCAACATAACTTTCACCATTGAAAAAACAGACGGCACAGTTTTAGGAACTTACAACACCGGCGATATACCCATTATAAATCCTGTTACCTGGGCACAGTATGGTTTTTATTTTACTACTCCCGGCGGTGTCTCAACAGTTGTAATAAGAATGCGAAATAATTCACCCGGCGGTGTAGGAAATGATTTGGGTTTAGATGACATCACTTTTCGGCCGACCGGGCCCGCCATTAAAGCAACTATTGCCGGAAGTACAGGCGATACAACAAATATATGTGCAGATAATAACGGCAGCTTTCAATTTACATCAACAGTAGAAAGCTGTTATGCTGCCACCGCCTACCAATGGCAATTAAGCATTGATAAAGGTATTACATGGAACAACATTACCGGAGCAACCGGTACCGCATACACGAGGATGCCAACAGTGCCTGGCAATTATTTATACCGGTTAACAGTTGCAGAAAAAATCAATATTGGCATCACTACCTGCAGTGTATCGTCTAACCCAATTGCAATAAATGTAAACCCGTTACCAATAACAACCGTTACCAATAACGCCCCAAAATGTGGTGGCGATACCATTGTGTTAAACGCCACTGGTGGGGTTGGTTATAACTGGAATGGCCCTAATGGATTTACGGCAAACGGAAACCAAATTTCTATCAGCAATGCAACTGTTGCAAATGCCGGAAAATATTATGTAACTGCCACCAATAATTTTGGTTGTGTACATGTTGATTCCAGTATTGTAACTGTGTATGCCACGCCGGTAGCTTTGTTTGGTGTAACCTCACCTTTGTGTGAAAAGAATACAATAAGTTTTTCAGACCAGTCAATTGCCTTCGGACAACCCTTACAAAAATGGAATTGGAATTTTGGAGATGGTGTTACAGAAAGTATAAATGCTCCCACACATGTGTATCTAAAAGCAGGCAGCTTTAAGGTAAGTTTGTCGGTAGAAAATGATAAAGGTTGCAAAAGTAATTTAATACAAAAAGATATACAGGTAAACCCACTGCCCCATCCAGATTTTTTTATGCCAGCTATCTGCCTTGCAGATCCTTTTGCCACATTTATAAATTCATCTGTTATCGGTGATAGCAGTGAAGCTCAGCTTTTGTATGCATGGAATTTTGGAGATATGAATGCCTCGCCACCCAACCCCAATTCATCTGCCCTACAATCGCCACAACATTCTTACAGCAATGTTGGTATATATCCTGTACAACTTACTGTTACATCTAAAAACGGTTGTTTAAAAGATACCATTAAAAATTTTACTGTCAACGGATCGCAACCTGTTGCAAAATTTACCATTGACCCTGCAGTAAATTTTTGCAGCAATACAGACATCACTATTACAAATGTTGCTACAGTAAATTTTGGCAGCATATCCAAAGTAGAAATTTACTGGGATTTTGTAAATGCTCCATCTTTAAAAATAACGGATTCACTACCTTTTTCGGGAAAAAAATATAGCCATCGTTACACGGAGTTTGGTAGCCCGCTTACAAAAGAAATGCAAGTTCGTTATGTAGTTTATTCAGGCATTAGTTGTGTAAATGAAACAACACAAAAGATTATAATCAAAGCAAGTCCTGCAATACAGTTTGCGCCATTAAATAGTATTTGTGCTGGAGCAACTCCTTTTTTGCTTTCATCCGCAACCGAAATAAATGCACTTATGGGTATGGGTATTTATAGTGGTGCCGGAATAAATACAGTTGGCGTTTTTGATCCGAAAGCGGCAACACCCGGCAGTCATATTATCCGGTACAGTTTTTTAGCAGCCAATAATTGTATGGCTTTTGCTGAACAACCCATCAACGTTTTTGAACAACCTGTTGTGTATGCAGGGCCGGACAGAACAATGCTGAAAGGAGGATTTATTATACTAAATGCCACTGCTGCAGGTACTGGTTTGCAATATCAGTGGACACCCAAGACGGCCATTGAAAATAACCTGGTGGTTACGCCGAAAGTATCGCCCATGCTGAATACTACTTATACCCTTAGAGTAATTTCCGCAGATGGTTGTGAAACAAAAGATGATGTGTTGGTTACAGTATTGAAAGATATTTTTGTGCCATCTGCTTTTTCGCCCAATGGGGACGGCATCAATGACAGGTGGAGTATCCCGTTTATTGATTCATATTCCGGCGCATCGGTTCAGGTGTTTAACAGGTATGGCCAAAAGGTATTTCAGTCTACAGAAAAATCCGTTTCATGGGATGGAAAATTTAACGGAAAATTATTGCCCGTGGCAAGCTATGTATGGGTACTAAACCCTGGCAGCGGAAGAAAATTAATGTATGGATCGGTAATGATTGTGCAATAGAAAAATCATTTTTTCTTCCTGTCAAGTTGTTTTGAATGCATGTATTCTGTTGGGGTTATATTAAATTGTTTTTGAAAATTTCGGGCAAAATTACTTTGTGAACTAAAGCCTACCAGGTAAGAAATTTCATAAATTTTATGATCTCCGGCGGCAAGTAATTCAGCGGCTTTTTTTAAACGGGTTATATTGATCAGTTCAATGGGGGTTAATACGGAGATAGCCTTAATTTTTCTATACAAAGTAATACGGCTCATGTTCATTATGCTGGCAAGTTTCTCCACATCCAGGTCTATGTCTTCAATGTTGGCAAAGATGGTATCATTTAATGTTTCTAAAAAACGTTCATCGGCTTTTGAATGCGCCATGCTTTTAATATGCACTAACGGCGAGCTGGCAAAAAACTCACGAATCATATTCCTGTTAGACAGAAGGCTTGCAATTTGTGCCTGCAGGTGTTCTTTCGAAAAGGGCTTTTCAATATAGGCATCAGCACCCAATTCAAGCCCTTCTACTTTTGACTGGATGGTATTTTTTGCGGTAAGCAGGATTACAGGAATATGTGAATACTCAAAATTTGATTTTACTATTTTGCATAATTCAAATCCATCCATTACCGGCATCATTACATCACTTACTATAAGTTGAACGGCTTCTTTCTCCAGCATGCTGATGGCTTCTCCTCCATCGGCCGCTTTTAAAATGGTATATCGGGTATTTAACATCCTTTCAAGAAATTCAAGTATTTCTTCATTGTCATCTACAAGTAACAGTAAGGGAAGTATGTCGGTTGTCATCATTGTTGTTTTAGCACTCGGTTAGTTTTTTTTATTTTGCCGGTTTCATTTACTCCTGGTTGCAGTGGCATACAAAGTACAAATGTGTTTAGATCGCCAGCAGTATCTTCCAGGTATAAATGTCCATTATGTAATTCTGTTAAGGACTTTGCCAGTGCCAGTCCTATGCCAGTGCCCTGTTGCTTTAATGTTTCTTTCAGGCGGTAAAAAGGTTCAAATATTTTATGGTTCATTTCTGCCGGTATTTTCAATCCATCGTTTTCAAACTCAATTGTAAAATTCAGCTCCCCTTCAACAGGCTGTAATATTCTGATGATTATTTTTTTGTGGGCATATTTTACAGCATTGTTTATAAGGTTACTAAAAATTTTGTTCAATGCTTCTTCATCTGCAAAAGCAATAATATTGCCAGCAGGGCAATCAATTGAATAATCGAGGTTTCTTTTTTTTGCGAGAGAGGCAAAGTTTGCATACGATTCTTTAAGCAGTTCAGTAATATTCACTTTTACAAAATCCATACTAAAGCCTTTTGTTTCAGCTTTTCTAAAATCCAATATCTGTGTTATCAATGCAATTAAACGGTTGGTATTTCTTTCCATAGTCACTACATCTTCTTTAATCTGCGGAACATCGTTTACTTGCTCCAGCAAATTTTCAACCGGGCCTTTTATTAAAGTTAGCGGCGTTCTTATTTCATGTGCTACATTGGTAAAAAAATCAATTTTGGCTTCATAAATTTCTTTTTCTTTTTTATCTTCTACAATAATGTGGTAAGTTCTTAATAAATACCAGGCAAGGCCGGCAGCGAGACTACAATACACAAGATAGGCCCAGATAGTAGCCC
Source organism: Ferruginibacter sp. (assembly GCA_025359625.1). Classification (GTDB taxonomy): domain Bacteria; phylum Bacteroidota; class Bacteroidia; order Chitinophagales; family Chitinophagaceae; genus Ferruginibacter. The sequence continues at coordinate 230 of JANYFT010000021.1, read as the reverse complement.
ACCAGGGAGATAAAATTTTTATGGTGAGTTGTTTTTCTTTTCCCCAGTTGCCATTGGTGGAGGCCTTTAATTTAAACAAATATTTACCTGGCGAAAGATTGGTAAAATATATTTTACGGTTTGGTTTTATCTCTGTCCATTCTTTATCCAGGCCATACATAAAATAGCTGTAGGCTGTCATTTCAGGCGAACTGTAACTTAGTGCTGCAAAGTCAATACTAAATGAAGAC
>JANYFT010000004.1 GCA_025359625.1 Ferruginibacter sp. | reverse complement strand
GGGATCTTTTACAAAATCATTATATAAGTTTTCTATGTAGGCTGGGTGGGCATTCGTTATGTACTGGAAATCCTTCATTTTATTTAAAAAATTGTTTGTTGTGGTAGTCTTAATTTAGGAATGCAAATATCGGTGATTTATATATTAGATGACGGGGTGATTTTAAGGGTTATCGTTAAAAACCCGGCTATTAATGCACTTAGCAAAACGTAGGCTGTAAAATAATAAAATCCCGGTTCAAGCGAAGCGGTGGTATGTCTCATTGCCCTTGCACCAAGGAAAGCAATAAATATACTGATGGCGAATACATCTGCCATAGCCCATTTGCTAATGAAACTTATAATTTTTAAATATTTGACAGAAACATCTTTAACCAACAGTATATAAAAAATGATGCCTGATTTAACCAAAGGGACCATTATGCCAAATAAGAATATCAGTAAAAAAGGTAAATAATTATTACTCTGCCATAAAGTTTGCAAAGTGCCAAGTACACTTCTCTTTTCACTAAAAAGATTGATATCAATAAAAAAATTAGCGGTAATATCAATTTTAAGCATGTCCATTACCAATCCAAAACTAAAAAATACCAAAGAAAATAATGTGTAACAATAACAATATACCCTTTTTCATGTGCTAATTTTATAGCTGAAAATAATTATTATTGTATTAATTAAGCTGGTTTTAAAAATTCCTTCTACAATATTGTCTGTTTCTTATTTCATATCCCTATCTTTGCAGCCCAAAAATAAGATTTAAATGGCAAATCACGCAGCAACTAAAAAAGATGTCCGTCAAAGCACAAAACGCAATGAGCGTAACCGTTATTATGGTAAAACAACCCGTAATGCAATACGTGACATTAAAGCAATAGATAATAAAGAAGGTGCAGCAGAAAAGTTGCCAGGTGTTTCAGCTATGATTGATAAATTAGCAAAACGTGGTACTATTCATAAAAATAAAGCAGCTAACTTAAAAAGCAAGCTGGCTAAAAAAGTGAATGCACTTGCATTGGCAAAGTAATTACCATTCCCTCAATAAAATTATTTAAAAGCCTGTCGAAATAAAATTCGGCAGGCTTTTTTGTGGCTAATCTATAGCAAAAAAGCCCTTATGCAGTCTTTGACCAGTGATTAAAGTTTGAAGTAATGGATAATAAATTTCAGAAAACTATCCCTGTGTGCGGGGGGAACAAATAGGTTCTTAAAAAATTTCCTAAGCCTTAGTATTTGAAAATATTGGATGAAACAGTTGGTAATTGTGAGAAATTATTTTCTTTCTGAAACCTTACTTGCCATCCGTATTTCGTTTACTACAATAATATATATTCGCAATTAAAAAGAAACACTCCATGAGTAACGAAGTATATTCTATTCCCATACGCTACCGCAAAATGGAAAATCTTCATATTGTTTTTTGGTTGCTTAAAGATATTAGCTGGTGTATGATCTGGAAACCTCTGGGTATAGCTATGATTTTTCCTACACTTATTATTGCCATTGTGATAGCCTTTCGCACCAGGCAGTTTATGAGTGAGGTTTGCCATAATGTAGCCATCGTTGTTTGGATAAGCGCCAATTCGTATTGGATGATCAGCGAATTTCTACACTTTGATACCGACGTTTTATTTGGGCAATATACTTATAAACATTTGGCCATTATTCCTTTTATGATTGGTATTATTATACTTGGCTATTATTACCTGTGGTGGAAACCAAGGCATGCATCAGTTGTGGAAACGATGTAATTTAGAAGCGTGCAATAAAAGTATTTTCAACATAGCAAACATTAGCCAATTTCTATACAGGCTGATAGGTACTAAAACTTCGGATAATGAGATTTACTGGAAGGTTACAATTCCATTTTTGATGGCATATATAGCAAGGCCTATCCTTGTTTTTAAATTCAGTTTTTCAAATAGCCCGTCCCTGTAGCCATCAACTGTTCTCGGGCTTACACAAATTTTATCCGCAATTTCTTTATAGGTCAATTCAGAGCAGGCATATTTTAAAAATTCCCTTTCTTTTTCGTTCAGTTGTATTAAGGTTTTTAGTTCGCCTTCATCATCCAGTTGATTAATAGCATGGATCAATTTGCCGCTCACAAGCTCTGAATAATAAAAGCCTTTGGTCATCAATGCATCAATAGCAGTTTCTAATTCAATAGGGTCACTGTCTTTTAAAATATAGCCCTTGGCGCCACTGCGAAGCATGCGAACAATAGCAACGTCATTATCGTACATTGTAAGTGCCAGCACTTTTACAGAAGGGTGATTTTTTTTGAGCCATTGGGCTGTTTGGTAACCATCCATTTCGGGCATATTAATGTCCAGGAGTGCAATATCTGGCAGGTTGGCCGGGTTTAATTTTCGGATAAAATCTTTACCATTATCTGCCTGAAACAGCACGGAATATCCCAATTTTTTTACCAATTCTGCCAGCCCATTTCTTAGTAAAATGTGGTCATCGGTTAATACTACGGTTGCCATTCATTTAATAATTTTAAGTTTGGATGTTTTCTAAAATTCCCACTGCCGACGGGACGTTTTTTATTTTGATGGCTATACAGGTACCTTTTTCTGCTCCCGAAATTACTGAAAAAATGCCACCAATTAATGCAGCCCTGTTTTGCATACTTTTTAGTCCGATACCGGTTTGCGCCGGCTGCAACTTTGCCGGATTAAACCCAATGCCATTATCTGTTATAGTTAATTGAAATACTTCCTGCTGATACTGCAACTGCACTTCAATATTTTTTGCTTTGGAATGTTTTATAACATTGTTCATAGCCTCTTGCACCATACGAAATAGTACCATTTCTTTTTGTGAGGCCATTTTATAAGGATTGCCGGTAATTAGTAATTTAGTGGTGAACTGACCTGTGTTTTGCAAAAATTTTAATTCGGCACTGATGGCTTGGTCTAAACCGAGTTCGTTAATCTTATCACCATGCAAACTGCGGCTTAGGTCACGCAGATCAATGATGGCCTTACTTATTAATTGTTTGGTGTCATCCATTTTTGTTTGGATAGCGGCATCTGTAATTACAGGAAAAGTATTAAGGTTCAGTTTGGCAAGACTAAGCACCTGGCCAATATTATCATGTATTTCTTGTGCAATTGTTTTTAGGGTTTGCTCCTGAATTTCTATCTGTGTCTGCATTAGGGCCTGGTTCAGGTTTTCAATTTGACATTCTTTTGCATTTTGGTTTTTTCGATACACCAAAAAAAAGCTTAATACAAATAAGCCCATTAATAAAAAGAGCCCCGTCAATATTATTACTAATTTTCCGATTTCTGATATTTCCATTGAATATAAAAATCAATTCCGATTGATGAATATAAAAGAATGCTAAACGATTTTATGATAATCAAGTATGCCCCTACAAAAATTATATCCTTTTTAAGTAAAAAGTTTAAAATCCCAAAAAAAGGAAGGGTACACAAAAAATAGAAAAAGAACCCTGTTGCAACCCAAAAAAAGGGTGTTGTAAGGGGGTTATTTTTTTCGGTATTTTTAAGTATATTATAAAAATGAATTAGGCTAATAATTATAATGAAAATGCCTCCTAAAAGTTGATAGTTTGAATGTAGTGAATAGAAGCCGTATAAATAAAAGTTATCTACAAAAAATAAAACAAACGAAAATAAAAGGAACAGGTAAATAATGACCTTTTGAATTTTATTGAAGAACACATTTAAAAACATCCATCCAATAATTGGAAATCTGAAATAATAATAAAAATTGTAAAAAATATAAGTATTTCCGAGATGCTTGTTTTTTATATAAAAACACATTGATTCATTCAAAAAAGTCACTATCAAAAATACCAGCAAGAGTTTATAACTAAACTGGCTCGTTTTTTTTATAAAAATCAAGCCACAAATAAATGCAATCAATATCCAGCCAATGTATAGTATATCTACAATCACGTTTCTATATAAAAAAATTTACTTCGTTACTTCATTATTGACAGATTAGGGTCTTGCTGGCGGTGGACAAAGTTGCCCGTCATTACCGGCTGTTAAACCTGCGGTAAGCCCCCGTTCGGTTGCAGGTTTATCTAAAAGATCAAACGAAAGTATCTCCTGCGGATCCGTTCTGTACGGGTGCTTAACAATATTTCCATTCTCATCGGTGCCGCCTGTAGGGAATATTACCAAGGTAATTTTATTCTCCTCCTCAGCATAACGTGGCGGCTCTTCGGATTTTAATGTTTCATAGGCTCCAAAATAAAACCTAAGCCCATTGGGTATTATACCTTGTACAGGATTACTTAAAAGATCCATAAGGTCTTCTTTTGAAAACCAAACTCCTTTTGAATCATCGCCTGTAAGTACCTGGCCAATCTTATTATCCGCATAATTTTTAATCAGCCTTTTAGCATGCGCCGTTGAAATTTTTGACATAGTATATTTATTAGAAATGAAAAAATAGAAATATCAAACAAATTTCCCCTGCACAACCTTTGATTACCATGATCTTTTCACCCATTTTGCCGGGTATTTTCACCTTTTAATTTACCGTTAAAACACCCTTGTTACAATTATGGAAATAGTAGATTTTTGATCTGGATTTATTGCAACGGTTGTTAAATAGTGAAGTAAAAAAACATAAGCAATAAAAGAAAGTTGTTATAATTAAGATAACATTCCCTGCCGGTAGTATTTCTTTCTGCAGGTGTGCTCCATCTTATAAAATGATATTAAATATAGCGGCATAATTAATAGTTGCCTGTAGTTTCTGCTGCAACTAACAACAAGGCCCCCGGAGCGACTCTGCCATCAATAAGCGGGTAGCAGAGCGCACGGGATGCCAACCTTTACAAGGTTGGCATCCCGTAATTTTATAGTGCAACATAGCCCGGCTATGAAAAATATAGTTAACCTATTTCCCTGTGACTACAAAACATCTTCACTACCCTTCTTTAAAAACTGTATCCCTTAAAGAGCAGCCATTGATGGCTGGCTGCTCTTTATTTTAAACTGAGAATATAAAACCGGGAAGCCGAAAACGGGATTATAGAGTAGGCTATTTTTAAATAAAATGACATGGCACTCGATCCAACCAATCTAAGCAATTTCGACCTCTTATCAAACCTACAGGGAAATATATTAAAGGGGCATGGCAGAGAACATACCACCCACATCTTTATTCACTTTGATGCCAGCAAAAAAACACAGGCTAAAAAATGGATAAATGATATTACCATTAGTATTATCACTTCTGCACAAAAGCAATTGAAAGAGCGGGAGGTGTATAAAAGAAATGGTATTCCCGGTAAATTGTTTGCAAGTTTTTATTTATCTGCAGCCGGGTATACAGCACTTAGCCTAACTCCACCGCCAGACAGCAGTTTTAAAGCGGGCATGAAAAGCTCAGCCACCCAATCAAAACTAAAAGACCCTTTAGTAAGTACCTGGGATGAAGGATACCGGGGAAACATACATGCCATGTTATTACTGGCCCATGATAGTGTAAATGATATGGGTATAATTGCCCAGGATATGATAGAAACCATTGACAAATTTTCAAAAATCCTGCACATCGAATATGGCCATGCCATCCGTAATGCTAATGGAGACGGTATAGAACATTTTGGGTATGTTGACGGAGTAAGCCAGCCAATTTTTTTAAAAGATGAATTGGATGAGTTTAAAAAAGACAAGCCTACGCCACTTAACTGGGATCCGGAAGCTCCACTAAGCCTGGTGCTGGTGCAGGATGTAGCGACAGACCCAACTGCCAATGGCAGCTATTTTGTATTCAGAAAATTAGAGCAACGCGTAAAAGCCTTTAACGAAGCTGAAGAAAAACTGGCAGATAATCTACACCTTGCAGATGAAGATAGAGAAAGAGCCGGGGCAATGATAGTGGGCCGCTACGAAGATGGTACACCAATTACATTAAATGAAGAAGATGGCATTATTGCCAGTGGCGCTGAAAATAATTTTAATTATGATAATGATGCCCAGGGATCGAAATGCCCGTTTCATGCACATATCCGCAAATCGAATCCAAGAGGGTCAGACAGCAACGGGGTAGTAAGTGATAAAACACACACCATGGCACGCCGTGGCATTCCATTTGGATTGAGGAATGTGAATACTAATATTACACCTTCCATTCCGCAAATGCCCGATGATGGTGTAGGGCTTTTGTTTA
>JANYFT010000454.1 GCA_025359625.1 Ferruginibacter sp. | reverse complement strand
GAAGCCATCATACAGGCAGGCAAAACACGTATCATCCCTGTATTACTTACCGCACTGGCTGCCATCCTTGCTTTCATCCCCATTGCCGTTGGTTTCAACATCAATTTTGTAACCTTGTTCTCCGAGTTAAATCCGCATATTTTCTTTGGCGGCGATAACGTGGCATTCTGGAAACCATTAAGCTGGACAATCATTTTTGGTTTGGCATTTGCCTTCTTTATGACACTGATAATTGTACCAGCCATGTACCTGATTGCAGAAAGATTAAAGCGCCCCATGCGTAATATGTTTGGTGGGAAATGGATCAGTTTTATGGGCATACCCCCCTTGATATTTTTATTTATGCCACTGATGATTGTTACTTCCATCCGTCATCGCAGGGATGTTAACCGCAGAAAAAGAAGATTAAAAGATGACCCCGCTGCAAGCAATACCTGGAATGGCAGCTGGTTGTAAAAGAAAAAAAGGTAGTCATATTGACTACCTTTTTTATATTATGTACAATCAACACATTTTTATTTTGTGCCCATTGCATATTGAATCCCGCCCAGTATATGCTGCAGATATAAAGGATCACTATAAGATTCTTCAGTGTGGCCTAATTCAGTATAAAAAACTTTTCCACCTTCATAAGGCTGGTACCAGGCCATTGGGTGGCTGTCGCCATTTTTACCACCGCTATAACTTGTTTCATCAATCTTTATTAAAATTTTTACCTCAGGGTTCATGTTTTTAAAATTGTACCACTCATCTTTTCTAACCCAGGTAGCGGGTAAATGCTTTGTTGATAGATGAGTGTTGTCCACCACAATTAATTTAGCCTCCTGTTGCTGCGGATGCGATAAAAAATTAGCGCCAATCATTTTATCATACCAGGGCCATTCGTACTCACAATCTGTTGCTGCATGAATGCCCACAAAACCACCACCAGCGTGTATAAAACTTTGCAAAGCCAGTTCTTGTTCTTTACCCAAAACAGTTCCTGTGGTACTTAAAAAAACAATGGCTTTGTATTTTTTACAATTAGCATCGGTAAGATAAACCGAGTCTTCTGTTGCATCAACATCAAAGTTATTGGCGGCACCTAATTTTTTAATTGCCGCAATGCCGGTTTCAATACTGGCATGGCGGTAACCATTTGTTTTTGAAAAAACAAGTACTTTATTTTTTTCAACCGGCAATTTTTTTGGATGATTACCTGTAAAAGAAACGCTGGTAAAAACACACAGTAATAAAAAAGTATTTCGAAAAAATAAAATGGCAGGCATAACGATGGTTTTAGAGTTTTTTAATTTTAATGTTGCGGTACCAAACAGTGTTACCATGGTCCTGCAACGCTATTTTTCCTTTTTTAAATGTTCCAAAATCCGGCATATTTTTAAACTTACTTCCAGCAATCAATTGTTTCCAGTTATCATCCCACATGGTAGTGGTAACCACATTGGTACCATTTAAAAATATCTGTAGCGTGCCTTTGTTGCTTATAATTTCCACGTCATTCCATTCGCCCACCGCCTTCACAGGTTCAGATGAACTTTTTATCAAATCATATAAGTCACCTGCCCGGTGTTTTAAAATTTTTCCATCCGGATGCCCATCATTGTCCAATACCTGAATTTCAGGCCCGGTTTTATAAGTCTCTTTGTATTTGTCAGCATCTTCATGTATGTTAATGATAATACCGCTGTTGCCATTTTTTGAAATCTTCCATTCCAATTTTAAATCAAAATTGTCAAATGCTTCATCGGTCACAATATCACCACCTTCTTTAATAGAGCTGTCAACGTACAAAGCGCCATCAGCAATTTTCCATCTGTCATTCGTGGTACTTTTGCCATAAGTATGCCAGCCCTTTGTTGTTTTACCATCAAACAATATTTGCCATCCACGTTTCTCTACGGCCATCTCCGTTTTGCTAACAACAGGTGTTTCTTTTAAATTATTTATCAAAGCCGTATTATTACTGCTAAATAAAAAAGACACTAAGGCAATCGAGATTATTTTCATGTTTGTTGGTTTAATTATTTTTTAGTAATAAAACATATTTAGCCATTGCGGTTGCATCTTCAACAGATAATTTATCGTGAGCAGCCATTGGAATACTTCCCCAATTTCCCTGGCCTCCCTTAATAATTTTGTGGGCCAATGTATCTAACGTTGCTGGATTGTTGGGGTATTTATTAGCAACATCTCTAAAGGCAGGGCCTATTAGTTTTTCATCAATTTTATGACAGGTCTTGCAGTCTGAATTATTCATTAATTCAAGTCCTTTTTGAAATTCGGGGCTGTCTGTAGGATCAGCTTTTGCAGTAGTAGCAGGCTCTTTCGCTTCCACTTTTGCATCCGGGGTTGCTGTTTTTGTTTCGGGTGTACCATTGTTACATGCGTAAACGCCTGCAAATAATAAACAGATAGTGATGATTCTTTTCATGTCAATATTTTTTTATACTTTAAAATTATGATGGTTAAAATTACTACTCTAATCCTAAAACAGTGCGGTTAAATTTTTCGTTGCTGCCGGTGTTGGCAAAATCATCAAATGCTTTTTCTGTTACACGGATAATATGTTCTTTGATAAATGCCGATCCTTCTTTGGCGCCATCCTCCGGATGTTTGATAGCACACTCCCATTCCATCACCGCCCAGCCCTTGTAATTGTAGGCGGCCAGTTTGCTGAAGATGCCTTTAAAATCAACCTGCCCGTCGCCCAGTGAACGAAAACGTCCTGCTCTGTCAATCCAGTTTTGATAACCTCCATACACGCCTTGTTTACCGGTAGGGTTAAACTCAGCATCTTTAACATGAAACATTTTAATGCGCTCATGATAATGATCAATGTATGCCAAATAATCAAGGCATTGCAATACAAAGTGTGAAGGATCGTATAATAAACAGGCCCTTTTATGATTGTTCACTTTATCTAAAAACATTTCGTAACTAACGCCATCATGCAAATCTTCTCCGGGATGAATTTCATAACAAAGGTCAACTCCCTGTTCATCAAAATGGTTCAATATGGGCAGCCATCTTTTTGCCAGTTCGGTAAAGCCGGTTTCAACCAAACCAGCAGGGCGTTGTGGCCAGGGATACACCGTATGCCACAGCAAAGCGCCGCTGAAAGTGGCGTGGGCATTCAATCCTAAGTTTTTGGAAGCAATGGCTGCATACTTTAATTGTTGTACCGCCCATTCTGTTCTTGCTTTGGGATTGTTGCGAAAAGCTTCCGGTGCAAAGCCATCAAACAAAGCATCATACGCAGGATTAACTGCTACCAGTTGTCCCTGTAAGTGAGTAGATAATTCTGTTATCTCCAATCCGCAGCCGTTTACAATGCCTTTCAGTTCATCACAATAAGTTTTGCTTTCCGCCGCTTTTTGCAGGTCAATCAGGCGGCCATCCCAACTGGGAATTTGAACACCCACAAACCCGATGCTTTTGGCCCATTTGCAAATACTCTCCAGCGAATTAAACGGAGCAGCATCCCCCATAAATTGTGCAAGAAAAATTCCAGGTCCTTTTACTGTAGTCATAAATATGTCGTTAAAAATTTAATTTAAAAGATGTTGTCCAGGCTAAGAAGCTATGTGGATCATCGTTGTGTCACTCCCTTATACTTTTTCAATTTTTTGGAACTCCTCCTGAATTTACTACCATATTTGTTTATTTGTATTTTACCACATCAACCAAGCAAGGAGTAAAGAGAATAGATTACAAACTGAAAGAAATCAGACATCAAAAAATTAGACATCAGACATTGCTTTATACTGTATGCGCAAACCATTTGGTATCCGACTGGCTGCTTGCCACCACATTATCAATAAAAGCCATGCCCCTGATACCATCTTCCACCGAAGGGAAATCCAATGCTTCTTTTGAAGGCGTTGTGCCATCAATTTTAGCAGATAAGGTTTGTGCAAAATTTCTATAAATATTTCCAAAGGCTTCCAGGTATCCTTCCGGATGGCCACCTGGTGTGCGGCAACTGTTTTTTGCAAAGCTGTTAAGTGAGGCGTAATTAGCGCCTGCCCTTAATATTTGTGCTGGTTGGTCAAGCCATTTTACCAGTAACATGTTAGGCTCATGTTGCGCCCATTCAATGCCACCCTTTTCTCCGTACAACCTTATTCTTAGTGCATTTTCTTCGCCAGCCGCCACCTGCGATGCCATTAAAACGCCCGCTGCGCCATTACTAAATTTTAGCAGTACATTGCCATCATCATCCAGCGCACGCCCATCTACCATAATATTTAAATCGGCACACAACTGTGTTATTTGCAAACCCGAAATATATTCTGCCAGGTGGGCAGCATGTGTTCCAATATCTCCCATGCAACCGCTCTTGCCACTTTTTGTAGGGTCTGTGCGCCATGCTGCCTGTGCATTGCCTTCCCGTTCGCTTAATTTACTAAGCCATCCCTGCGGATACTCTACCCAAACCTTCCTGATCTTTCCTAAAGCACCTTCGGCACACATCGCTTTTGCCTGCTTAACCATCGGGTAACCAGAGTAGGTGTGTGTTAAGCAAAGTATTAAACCGTTTTCTTCTACCTTGGCTTTTAATTGCTTTGCTTCCTCTAACGTAAAGGCAATTGGTTTTTCTATCACCACATGAAAGCCATGATCCAGCGCCATCATTGCCGGGGCAAAGTGGGCAAAGTTGGGTGTAACAATGGTTACAAAATCAATCCTTTTATCAGCAGGTAATTCACTTTCTTTTTTTATCAGCTCATCATAGGTGAGGTAAGTTCTTTCCTTTGGTAAAAAAAGCATCTCACCTGATTCACGGGCAATATCCGGGTTAATACTTAAAGCACCGGCTGCCAGTTCTATCAGTCCATCCATGTTGGATGCCAGGCGGTGTATGGCGCCAATGAAAGCGTCTTTACCGCCGCCGATCATGCCCATCCGTAATTTTCTGTTCATGTTGTTTTAATTAAAAGTGGTTGATTTTTTATTAATAAAGGTTACTGAAATGAAACTTATGAAACCGTAAAAGTTCAGTTGTTTTTCAAAATAATATATGGCATCATCGTTTATTTTTTGAAGGATAAAATTATCGTATTTATTTTAACTGGTTGGCTAAATCAGCAAATTAAAAATAAAAATTATTCCTTCAATAAAAATAAATAGGCAGGTCTTTTATGAAAAAGCTTTACAATCTTTTTTTGAAGTTACAATGCATATAAAGCATGCTATACAAAATAAACGGAGATATGCACCATTGATATATTTTTATTAATGATTCGATGTTTTATTTGTATAAATTCATAACTTGGCCTCTCATTGCTTAAAAAAAACTTAACGATTATGCCTGCCAATATTCAGCGGAATAAACTTTTTGTAGCCAGTTGTATGGCTTTGTTGGTAACCTCTCTTTCCTTTGGTATTCGAGCGGGTTTACTGGATACCTGGAAACACAATTTCGGTCTTTCACAGGAGCAGGCAGGAATTATAACCAGTACAGCATTTTGGGGTTTCCCGCTGGCCATTATTGTTGGTGGAATAGTGGTGGATATAATTGGGATGAAAAAACTGCTTGTAGCTGCCGCAGCATTTCATCTTTTTGGAATCATACTTACAATTTTCGCAACCGGCTTCTGGTCGTTGTTTATTTCTACCTTATTAATAGGTATTGGTAACGGTACAGTAGAAGCAGCCTGTAACCCCCTGGTAGCAAGCCTTTACCCCGAAAATAAAACTACAAAACTCAATCACTTTCACCTGTGGTTTCCGGGAGGTATTGTAATTGGAACTTTGTTTGTGCGGTTTTTCGGCGTAAATATTCCTGATACTTTTTACCTCGATAACTGGAAAATATTGGTAGCAGTTATGCTTATACCAACCTTCATTTATGGCTATCTTTTTAGTAAATTAGAATTTCCTGTCACAGAACGTGTGTCAAGTGGTGTGTCAACAGGAGAGATGTATAAGTCGTTGCTTACACCATTATTTTGGGTAATGATAATACTGATGTTTGGCACCGCCATCACAGAATTATTTACTGGTCAGTGGATAGATGTGTTGTTGAAAAATGTAACAGACAACGCTTTATTGTTATTGACCATCGAAACTGGTGTAATGGTTTTAGGAAGGGCTTTTGCCGGGCCAGTTGTACATAAACTTTCTCCAACCGGTGTGTTATTATTTTCTGCCATTTTTGCTGCATTAGGCTTATACCTGCTGGGTCACACAACAGGAAATATGCTTTTTGTGGGAGCCCTTGTATTTGGTATTGGCGTATGTTATTTCTGGCCTACTATGCTGGGTTTTGTTTCTGAAAATCTTCCCAAAACCGGTGCGGTAGGCATGAACCTGATGGGAGGGGCTGGTATGTTTGCAGTTTCAGTTTATATGATTTTTATGGGTGGATATTATGATAGGTTAGTAGCTGCACAATTACCTGCTGGTGCAACTGTTCAGGCTTATTCAGATGCTGCAGCAACCCCAGCCATGGTTAGTGCTCTAAATGAAGCAAAAAAAGCAGCAGGCCCTGAAATCATCAATGCAACATTAACAATACCCATCATTTTAATTGTTGCTTTTACAGCTTTGTTTTTTTACATGCGGTCAAAAACACAGGCCCGTGCTCAATCAGTTTCTCAATCAATTGCTTAAATTAATTAGTTATGCCAGATAATCAAAACAGGCGCAATGCCATCAAAAACATGTTAGTAGGTTCAGCAGCACTTGGCTCTTCTTCCATGCTGTCATCTTTTTCAACTAAAGAAAACTCAAAAGAAAATCAATTGAAACTAAAAGGCAATATCAATCATTCAGTTTGCCAGTGGTGCTATGGTTCTGTACCATTGGAAGAGTTATGCCAGGCAGTAAAAGAAATGGGCTTTGGCGCTATTGATCTTATTGGCCCCAAAGACTGGCCTATGCTGCAAAAATATGGGCTGTACAGTTCTATGAGTTACCACGGTGGGTCGGTCAGTTTAACCAATGGGTTTAATAACAAAACATACCATGAACAATTGGTCAAAGATTATTTAGAAGTTATTCCTTTAATGAAGCAGGCTGGCTACAAAAACTTAATATGCTTTAGCGGAAGCCGCAATGGAATGGACGACGAAACCGGTTTAAAAAATTGCGTGGAAGGCCTGAAGAAAATTTTACCGCTGGCAGAAAAAAATGGGATAATTATACAGATGGAATTGCTTAACAGCAAGGTAGATCATAAGGATTATATGTGCGACAAATCTGCCTGGGGTGTTGAACTGTGCAAACGGCTTGGGTCAGAGAATTTTAAATTGCTATATGATATTTATCACATGCAGATAGATGAGGGTGATGTGATCCGCACTATACAGAATAACCATCAGTATTTTGGCCATTACCATACCGGTGGTGTACCGGGCAGAAACGAAATTGATGAGAGCCAGGAATTGTTTTACCCGGCTATTATGAAGGCCATTCTGGCAACAGGGTTTAAAGATTATGTTGCCCAGGAATTTATTCCAACTGCAAAAGATAATAAAGGCAAGCTGGCCAATTTAAAAAAGGCCATTCAAATTTGTGATGTGTAATTGAACGATCCTAATGGGATAGAAGTAAAGATTCATAACCTATACAACATCAATTAAATGCCAAACAATACATACGATGCGATTGTGGTAGGTTCAGGAATAAGCGGCGGATGGGCTGCAAAAGAGCTTACAGAAAAGGGATTAAAAGTTTTGATGCTGGAACGTGGCCGGGATATTGAGCATGTGAAAGATTATGTTAATGCCAATAAAGAGGCATGGGATTATCCACACCGGGGCGAACGTACGCAGCAGATGATTAAGGATTACCCGGCTTTAAAAAGAGATTATCCTTTGAACGAAACCAACCTTGATTATTGGGCAAGTGATAAGGATAGTCCATACACAGAAATAAAACGCTTTGACTGGTTCAGGGGATACCATGTTGGTGGAAGATCATTAATGTGGGGCAGACAGAGTTATCGTTGGAGCGACTTTGATTTTGAAGCAAATCTTAAAGATGGCATTGCAATAGATTGGCCGGTACGTTACAAAGACATTGCACCCTGGTACGATTATGTAGAAAAGTTTGCAGGCATCAGCGGCTCAAAAGATGGCTTGCCGCAGTTACCGGATGGACATTTTATGCCAGCTATGGATATGAACATTGTGGAGAAAGATGTTAGTGCAAGAATGAACAAACACTACCACAGTAACAGAAAAATGATCATTGGCCGCACGGCCAATATAACTGAGCCACTCCCCGGCAGAACGAATTGCCAGTACAGGGACAAATGTTGGCTGGGATGCCCTTTCGGCGCCTATTTCAGTACACAATCTTCCACTTTGCCAGCTGCTCGTGCCACAGGCAATCTTACGCTAAGACCATGGAGTATTGTTACAAAGATTTTATACGATAAAGATAAAAAAAGAGCTACCGGTGTTGAAGTTATGGATGCAGAAGACAACAAGACCTACGTTTACAATGCAAAAATAATTTTCCTGAATGCTTCTACTTTAAACAGTGCCTGGGTGCTAATGAATTCTGCTACGGACGTTTGGGAAGGTGGGCTGGGAAGCAGCAGTGGTGAGTTGGGGCACAACATCATGGATCATCATTTGGGTGTTGGGGCAAGTGGTATGGTTGAAGGCTTTGAAGATAAATATCTTTTTGGGCGCAGGGCCAATGGCATCTACATTCCACGCTACCGTAATTTGTTTGGCGACAAACGTGATTACCTTCGTGGCTTTGGTTACCAGGGTGGCGCAGGCAGGGATGGCTGGGGAAGAAATATTCCGGAATTGAATATTGGAGGCGAATTTAAAGATGCACTGAGTGAACCCGGTGCCTGGTCAATGGGCATTGGTGGTTTTGGAGAAACATTGCCTTATCATGAAAATAAAATAACCCTTGATAAAACAAAGAAAGATAAATGGGGGTTAAATGTTTTGGCCATGGACATTGAATACAAGGAGAATGAGAAAAAGATGCGGATAGATATGCAAAAAGATGCAGAGGAAATGCTCACCATTGCAGGAGTTAAAAATGTAAACGGGTGGACGGGTGATGGAACTTTAGGTCGCGGCATTCATGAAATGGGATCTGCAAGAATGGGAAAGGATGCTAAAACATCTGTACTCAATAGTTTTAACCAGGTGTGGGATGCGCCCAATGTATTTGTAACCGATGGTTCTTTTATGGCTTCTGCAGCCTGCCAAAACCCATCACTTACCTACATGGCTTTTACTGCGAGGGCAGCGGATCATGCAATAACCGAATTAAAAAAAATGAACTTATAATTATAACCCGTTTCGTGTGTAAGCATACTGCGAAGCCACAAAAAATTAAGCATGCCACAGGATTCAACAAAAATCAACAACAAAGCTGCCATACAAAATACCTACGATGCCATTGTAGTGGGTTCTGGCATTAGCGGTGGATGGGCCGCCAAAGAACTTACTGAAAAAGGGTTAAAGGTTTTAATGCTGGAACGGGGCCGGGATATTGAACACGTAAAGGATTACGTAAATGCAAACAAAGAAGCATGGGATTATCCGCATAGGGGCAGGCGCACACAGGAAATGATAAAAGAATATCCTGTGTTGAAAAGGGATTATCCTTTAAACGAAACCAACCTGGATTATTGGGCAAGTGATAAAGACAGTCCTTACACTGAGGTAAAACGTTTTGACTGGTTTCGTGGTTACCACATGGGTGGCCGTTCATTAATGTGGGGCAGGCAAAGTTATCGCCTGAGCGATTTTGATTTTGAAGCCAATCTTAAAGACGGCATTGCCATTGACTGGCCGGTGCGTTATAAAGAAATTGCTCCCTGGTATGATTATGTGGAAAAATTTGCGGGCATTAGCGGATCAAGAGATGGCCTGGCACAACTACCCGACGGACAGTTTATGCCGGCAATGGATATGACGATCGTGGAAAAGGATGTTGCTGCAAGAATTAAAGAACATTATAAGGGCAAACGGTCTATGATCATTGGTCGCACAGCAAATATTACGGAGCCATTGCCCGGCAGAACCAACTGCCAGTACAGGAATAAATGCTGGCTGGGTTGCCCGTTTGGCGCTTATTTCAGTACCCAATCTTCTACATTACCTGCTGCACAAAATACAGGTAACCTCACTGTTCGCCCCTGGAGTATTGTTACAAAAATTTTATATGATAAGGATAAAAAAAGAGCTATCGGTGTAGAAGTGCTGGATGGAGAAGACAATAAAACTTATGTGTACAATGCGAAAATAATTTTCCTGAATGCCTCTACTTTAAATAGTGCATGGGTGCTGATGAATTCTGCTACCGATGTTTGGGAAGGAGGGTTAGGCAGCAGCAGCGGAGAATTGGGTCATAACATTATGGACCATCACCTGGGTGTTGGTGCAGGCGGACAAGTAGAAGGCTATGAAGATAAATATACTTTTGGCCGGAGGGCAAATGGTATTTACATTCCACGATACCAGAATTTATTTGGCGATAAACGTGATTACCTACGGGGCTTTGGCTACCAGGGTGGTGGCACAAGAGAAGGGTACAGCCGATCAGCAGAAGAAATATCTATCGGTGCAGGATTAAAAGATGCTTTATCAGAACCAGGTTCCTGGACAATGAATATTGGTGGTTTTGGTGAAACATTACCTTACCATGAAAACTTTGTAACCCTTGATAAAACTAAAAAAGATAAATGGGGATTGAATGTTTTATCGATGGATATTGAATTTAAAGAGAATGAAAAAAAGATGCGTAAGGATATGTTGGCAGATGCTATCGAAATGCTGGAAGCCGCAGGGGTAAAAAATGTGAAGGGCCGTGATGGTGATGGAACACTGGGAAGGGGTATTCATGAAATGGGTTCTGCACGTATGGGTAAAGATGCCAAAACATCTGTATTAAACAGCACTAACCAGATGTGGGATGCGCCGAATGTTTTTATAACAGATGGTTCCTTCATGACATCAGCAGCTTGTGTAAATCCATCACTGACTTATATGGCATTTACAGCAAGGGCTGCCGATCATGCAGTTAGTGAATTAAAAAAAGGCAATTTATAATAATCATATAAAAACTATCAATATGGAAAGAAGAGAACTATTAAAAATGATTGCAGCTTTAACAGGCGGCGCATTCATTGGCGGTGAATTACTCACCAGTTGTAAAACCGGCCCCATGGTAGGTGGCGCAACTTTCAGCGAAGCCGATACTGCTTTTTTGGATGAAGTAGCAGAAACTATTTTACCGGCTACAAAAACGCCGGGTGCCAAAGCTGCCAAAGTAGGCCAGTTTATGGTAGTGATGGTAAATGATACTTATGAAGATAAGGATCAGAAAATATTTCATGAAGGCATCGGTAAATTAGAAGAAGCCAGCAAAAAAGCAAATGGTAAATCTTTTTTAGAAGCTACCCCGGAACAAAGGACAACACTGCTTACGGCCCTTGATAAAGAAGCCAAAGATTATCAAAAATCTAAAAAGAACGAAGACCCAAGTCATTATTTTACGATGATGAAACAGATGACTTTATTTGGTTTCTTCACTTCAAAAGAAGGAGCCACACAGGCTCTGCGTTATATCGCCGTACCAGGAAAATACGATGGTGCTTATCCATATAAAAAGGGCGACAAAGCCTGGGCAACATAGTATCGCTCTGTTAGCCACAAAAAAACTAAGCCCCTGTTAAGCAAACTGCTTTTGCTTAACAGGGTGTGTTGTGTAATTTGTAAAGATGATCATGAAAAAGATTGCTGCATTCATTTCCCTCATTTATTTTGCACCATTATTAGCAATGTCGCAAACAGTCATACCATTATATAAAGACAGTATCCCTAATAGCAAGCCTGCCAAAGATGAAGAAAAATCGGAGCAGTCAAATGGTATCCTTATTATCAGTAAGGTATCAAAACCTACCCTAAGTATTTTTCTTCCGTCAAAAGAAAAGGCCACTGGTACGGCGTTAGTTATTTATCCCGGTGGTGGCTATGGAATAGTGGCTGCCGGCCACGAAGGAATTGACATTGCAAAAAAATTCAATGAAATGGGTGTAGCGGCATTTGTGGTAAAGTACCGGATTCCAAACAGCCAGACAATGATCAACCCAGAGATTGGACCACTGCAGGATGCGCAGCAAGCCATTAAAGTAGTACGGGAAGGTGCTAAAGATTACAATATTGATCCCAACCGGATTGGCATCATGGGATTTTCTGCCGGGGGACACCTGGCTTCTACAGCCGGAACACATTTTTACAAAGCCGTTATTGCTAATGCAAACAACACCAGCCTTCGCCCCGATTTTATGATATTGATTTACCCCGTGATCAGTTTTACGGATAGCCTGGCCCACATGGGGTCCAGGGATAATTTGATTGGTAAAAACCCTCCTGCCGAAAAAATAAAAGAATACTCCAACGAATTGCAGGTAACCAGTAAGACACCGCCTGCATTTTTAGTGCATGCAAGTGATGATGATGGTGTTAAACCCCAAAATAGTATTGCATTTTACCTGGCATTAATAAAAAATCATGTAGATGCAGAAATGCATTTGTATGAAAGTGGCGGACATGGTTTTGGTTTGAATTTAAAAAACAAAAATGAACAGTGGATGGACCGGTGTAAAAACTGGATGGAAAATCATGGGTGGCTGAAGCAATAAATAAAAATTATTTGTCCGGGTTAATACAGCATATATAAGGAACATTGTTGAGTCGCCTATTACAAAAAAAGCTTTAATGAATTTTTATAGACATGCTGAAAAAATAAAAATTTAGCGTCTTACATCAACTGTCACCTTGTTTAATAAAAACAACCTTTTCAAAAATACCATCAGTTCTCCTATCGCAATTAATCTTTTAAAAATATAAAATATCAGTCATGGTTACACGCAGAAAATTTATTCAGCAAAGCTCTCTTCTTGCCGGCGCATTAATGGTTAATAAAACAAACTTATTTAAGATGCATACAGACCTTGGATTGCAGCTTTACACGGTAAGAAATGAAATAAAAGATCTTAAAAATAGTCTTCAGCAAATTTCTGCAGCAGGCTACACTAACCTGGAATTATACGGTTATAATAACCGTATGTTTTTTGGCAATACGGTACAGCAGTTTGCGGCCATGCTAAAAGAGAATAATTTGAAAACCGTAAGTGGTCACTACGGGCTTGCTGATATGTTGCATGCCCCTGATTACAATTGGGATAGCTGGAAATATCTGATTGAAGATGCTACCATGCTGGGAAATAAATATGTTACTATCCCTTATTTAGATGATAAGCACCGAACAGGCGATGATTTTAAAAGGGTTGCTGAGCGATTAAATAAAGGAGGTGAATTAAGTGCGAAAGCCGGTATAACTACGGCTTATCACAACCATAATTTTGAATTTGAAAAGGAAGGTGATATCACCAAATATGAAATATTACTAAACAATACGGATGCTAAACTGGTAAAATTTGAAATGGACCTGTATTGGGTGGCCTATGCAGGACAAAATCCGTTAGATTGGTTTAAAAAATATCCCGCCCGTTTTCCTATGTGGCATATAAAAGATATGGAAGCCCCTACAGCAACAGCTCCTAAAGGGCAAACCTGCGAAGTAGGCAAAGGGATCATTGACTGGAAATCAATTTTTGCAGCACAAAAATTAGCCGGGCTTGATTATGCTTTTGTAGAACAGGAACAATACAGAAGACCTGTATTTGAGTGCATTAAAACCAGTGCCGATTACATGAAGAAAAATTTGTTAAAATAATACGGACAAAAATATTTTATAGTATGGTTGTGTAGTTTGATACTATACAACCATTTTTTTTCTGTTAAAACAAAATAAAACAACGCAATAAAATGTTATAAAGCAATTAAGCAATCAGGATTATATCATTTATATTTACAGCTACTTTATTTATTACCTATGTAGCATTTGCTATGAAGATTTATTAAAATTATGTTCAAATTAAATACGCTTTTCATAGTAATTTTTGCCAGTCTTTTCCTACAACTTTATGCACAGTCATCAAAACAAATTTCATTAAACCAGATTGGGTTTTATACCAATGCTCCAAAGGTTGCTATAATAATCAATGCTCCTGACGGTATTAAATTTTATGTGTTATCTGTCAATAAGAAAGATACTTTTTTTAAAGGTAGCCTGTGTAGTCCAGTTCAATCGCTGTATTCATCTGCTATTACAAAAAATGCCAACTTTAGCGATTTTAAAAAAGCAGGTGATTATATTTTATATGTGCCAACAGTTGGGTTTTCTTATCCTTTTAAAATTAAAAAGAATGTTTACCACGAAGTAGCAAAAGCTTCTATAAAAGCATTCTATTTTCAAAGGGCTTCTATGCCTTTGGAAAAACAATATGCCGGTGACTGGGCAAGAAAGGAAGGGCATCCGGATACTGCCGTTTTTATTCATGCATCTGCGGTTTCGGAAAAGCGTGCAGCCAATACAGTTATCTCCACTCCGGGTGGCTGGTACGATGCTGGTGACTACAACAAATACATTGTTAATTCAGGTATTACCATGGGCACTATGATGAGTGCGTATGAAGATTTTCCAGTTTATTTTGATACCCTGCAAACCAATATTCCTGAAAGTGCAGATGCTATACCCGATCTTTTAAATGAAGTGTTATACAACCTCCGGTGGATGTTTACCATGCAGGATAAGGAAGATGGAGGCGTATACCACAAATGCACCAACGCAAAGTTTGATGCGATGATAATGCCCGATGCGGCCATTGCTAAAAGATATGTAGTGCAAAAGGGAACCGCTCCAACATTGGATTTTGTGGCGGTAATGGCGCAGGCAAGCCGGATTTACAAAAAATTTTCTCCGCAATTACCCGGCCTTGCTGATAGCTGTTTAATTGCTGCAAAACTTGCCTGGCAATGGGCGGTTAAAAACCCGGGGGTAATATATGACCAGGATGAAATGAATAAAAACTTTTCACCACCAGTAGTAACCGGTGCTTATGGAGATAAAAATTTTAAGGATGAATTTTTTTGGGCCGCTTGTGAATTATTAGCCTGCACAAGTAACACCGCTTACCTGGACACCATTCAAAAAAGATCAATAAACGAAATGACATTGCCATCCTGGAGTGATGTTGATCTGCCTGGTTGTTACACTTTATTGCGGTTACGAAAATTATTGCCTGCTACAGCAAACGTCACAATTGACCTCATAACAAAAAAAATCATAAACCTTGCAGATAACATGATCGCCAATGGGGGTAACAAAGCTTTTGCCACCATCTTTGGGCAAAGTAAAAATGATTTTATCTGGGGCAGCAGCGCTGTCGCAATGAATGAAAGTATCCTCCTTTTAAATGTTTATCTTTTTACAGGCGATAAAAAATATTTGTCACCCGCATTGGGTAATATTGACTATTTGTTAGGTCGCAATGCAACAGGCTATTCTTTTGTAACCGGGTTTGGAGCCAGGGCTGCTATGCATCCGCATCATCGCCCTTCTGTTGCAGATAATATTGTCGCACCCGTGCCAGGCTTACTGGTGGGTGGCCCCAATCCCGGTATGCAGGATAAATGTTTTTATGCCGATACAGAAACTGAAACCGCTTATACCGATGATGACTGCGCTTACGCAAGTAATGAAATTGCCATTAACTGGAATGCGCCGCTGGTATATGTGGCCAATGCGATAGAAGCTTTACAATCTCAATTTTTAAATAAATAATTACCGATCATGATTTACAAACCTTCTTCCGCAAGATATGATACCATGCTTTACAACCGCTGTGGCAATAGTGGATTAATGTTACCTGCTATGTCGCTGGGTTTATGGCATAATTTCGGCGGGGTAGATTTTTTTGAAAATGGCAGGGAAATTATACGTACCGCATTTGATAATGGCATAACACATATTGACCTTGCCAATAATTATGGTCCACCACCGGGATCGGCAGAAGAAAATTTTGGCGTCATTTTAAAAAAAGATTTTACCGGTTATTTGCGTGACGAACTTGTAATTTCCAGCAAAGCAGGTTATACCATGTGGCCCGGCCCCTATGGCGACTGGGGATCAAGAAAATATTTGATTGCCAGCCTTAACCAAAGCCTGCAACGCATGCAACTGGATTATGTGGATATTTTTTATAGTCACCGGCCAGACCCCAATACACCACTGGAAGAAACCATGCAGGCTTTGCATGATATTGTAAAAAGTGGCAAAGCATTGTATATTGGCTTATCCAACTATCATCAGTCCGAAGCAAAACAGGCCATTGAAATTTTAAAAAAACTGGGCACACCCTGCCTTATTCATCAACCAAAATATTCCATGTTTGAAAGATGGGTAGAAGATGGGTTGATGGATTTGCTGGAAGAAAATGGCATTGGATGCATTCCCTTTTCACCATTGGCGCAAGGCCTGTTAACCGACAAATATTTACAGGGCGATATTCCACAACAATCAAGGGCAGCCAAAGCGCACGGGGCTCTGCAAACCAGTGCCATTACACCCGAAGTGCTGGCGCAAATAACTGCATTAAATAATCTTGCCCAAAATCGTGGGCAATCACTTGCGCAAATGGCATTGGCATGGATTTTAAAAGACAAAAGGGTCACTACTGTTTTAATTGGCGTTAGCAGTGTGGAACAACTTCACAACAACCTTAGCACCTTGAACAAACTTAATTTTGATCAGGAAGAACTGGCAGCAATAGAACAGATTTTAAAAGAAGCTTAATAACAACCCAAACCAATATACCTGATAAGTTATGCTGGCAGAACATAAACGACAATAGCATTTTTTTCAAAGCAGACAATTAAAAACTGTCTGCTTTTTGTATATGAAAATTGTTAGGAACCGATTTTTGTGATCAACATTTTAAAAAATAATTCTCAGTATTTTATTAACTTGTTATTTAAACCATACATTATTTTATTTAAATGTTCTCTTTTTGATATTGAGCGGTAATGGTAAATTTAATAAAAAGCAGAATTTTACAACTGTAGTTTTACTTTACAATCAATGCATAGTTTTAATGAATCAACAGTAACTACCCAATAACAAATTTTGAGCATCAAATTTTTTATTATTGAAAATTATTCTATTGTTACAAAAATATATTATTAGTTTTGCGACAGTTTACTACGCAACTATTGATATATGGACTGTAAAGAAATGCCAGATACACTTGGATTTATGATTGTTCACACAGGTAAATTACTGTTGAAAACAATTAATGGAACGTTTTCTGGAATTACCAAGGATATAACTTTTGAACAATTGGGAGTCCTGTATTATATCTCCAGAAGTAAAACAAAAGAAATGATACAACAGGATATTGCCACTATAATGGATAAAACCAAATCGGCCATTCTGCGATCTGTTGATATATTAGAAGAAAAGGGTTTTGTAAAACGCTTGCCTGTTGCTGGTGACAGAAGAAAAAATGTAATTGAATTAACTAATACCGGTAAATCTATTATTGATATGATGCACAATAAATTTTTGGGCCAGGATGGAATTTTAAAAGAAGGCATCAATGAAAAAGATATAGAAACCTGTATGTGTGTGCTGGCAAAAATTCAGGAAAAATGCAAATAGGCCATACTGTTGATTAGAATACAAGACCAATATTTTTTGTAATTATATCGCTTAAGGAAAACACTTAAAACACTGCAATGACTAATAAAACCTTGCTAGAAAAAGTATCAGCATTTAAGACTGCTGAAAATTTGAAATCAGCCGACATTTATCCTTTTTTCAGGCCGCTTGAAAGTGACCAGGATACAGAAGTGATAATTGCAGGTAAAAGGGTGTTGATGTTTGGTTCAAACAGTTACCTGGGTTTAACCAACCACCCCGAAGTAAAAGAGGCTGGTAAAAAAGCCATTGATAAGTACGGAAGTGGCTGTGCAGGTTCTCGGTTTTTAAATGGAACGCTTGATTTGCACCTGGAACTCGAAGAAGCTTTGGCACAATTTGTAGGCAAAGAAGCCGCATTGGTGTTTAGCACGGGCTACCAGGTAAATGTAGGGGTTTTATCTGCCCTTGGCGGACGAACCGATTATATATTTTCTGATGAATATAACCATGCCTGTATAATTGATGGTGCCCGTTTATCTTTTTCTAAATTATATAAGTATGGCCATTCTGATATGGCCCATCTAGAAAAATTATTGAGTAACGTACCTTACGACGCATTTAAAATAATAGCTACCGATGGCGTATTTAGTATGGAAGGTGACATTTCCAAATTGGATGAAATAGCCGCTTTGGCCAAAAAATATAATGCCTCTATTTTTTTAGATGATGCACATTCTTTGGGCGTACTGGGTCCTGCCGGGCAGGGTACCGCAGCTCATTTTAATATTACGCATAAAGTAGACCTCATTATGGGGACTTTTAGTAAATCATTGGCATCTATCGGTGGTTTTATTGCTGCAGATAAAGTGATAATAGAATATTTAAAACATCATGCCCGTTCATTAATATTTAGTGCAAGTATTACCCCTGCTGCCACCGCCAGTGCTTTAGCTGCATTGACGGTATTAAAAAACGAACCTCAAAGAATTGAAAAGTTATGGGCAAATACCAATTATGCGCTGGAAGCATTTAAGAAAGCAGGTTTTGATATTGGTTTATCAGAATCTCCCATTATCCCCATTTTTGTAAGGGATAACGAGAAAACATTTTTAATGGCGAAAATGCTGATGGATGAAGGCATCTTTGTAAACCCGGTAGTATCTCCTGCTGTTAGCAGCGATTCCTCTATGATCCGTTTTTCGCTAATGGCTACACATTCTTTTAAACAAATTGATTATGCGGTAGAAAAAATAAAAAAAGTTTCCTACAAATTAAAAGTGCCATTATTAAAATCAAAAAGAGCATGATAGAAATAAAAAAAGTTGAAACAAAAAAGCAACTTGCAGCATTTGTAGATTTTCCGCACAAATTGTACGAAGGCGATAAAAATTATGTTCCAGAATTGCATATAGCCCAACGGGATGTTCTTACACCGGGCAAACATCCCTTTCATAATCATAGCAGCATGCAGCTTTTTCTCGCTTTTGAAGGTGACGTAATAAAAGGACGCATTGCAGCCATTTTAAATAATAATCACAATAAATTAAAAAATGTAACAGATGGTTTTTTTGGATTTTACGATTTGTATAACGATCAGGAAGTTTCAAAAAAATTGTTGGGTGAAGCAAAAAAGTGGCTTATAGAAAAAGGCGCAACAAAAATGATTGGTCCCGTAAACCCATCAACCAATGAAACTGCGGGATTATTAGTGCAAGGTTTTGATTCTCCCGCTGTTGCTATGATGACCTATAACAACCCTTATTATCTTGATTTATTAACAGCAGACGGATTTATAAAAAGTGTAGATCTGTTAGCATATAATCTCCCTACAAACGTTGTAGATAAAAGATCATTAAAATTAAAAGAAACCCTGCGAAAAAGATTGGCAGACAGGCATATTACCATCAGGAATATTAACCTTAAAGATTTTAAAAACGAAGTAGAAAAAATACTAACGGTTTACAACAAGGCATGGATAGAAAATACAGGTTTTGTTCCAATGACGGATGATGAATTCAAATACCTGGCTAAAGACCTAAAAATGGTTTTAGATAAAGATTTTGCCCTGGTAGCTGAACATGAAGGCAAAACAATTGGGTTTGCATTGGCTATTCCTGACATTAACCAGACCCTGATAAAAATAAAAAGAGGGCGTCTATTACCCACCGGTATTTTTAAATTATTATTAGGTAAAAAGAAAATAAATTATGTAAGGGTTATTGCATTAGGTGTTAACCAGGAATATAGAAAAGCAGGCATTGAAGCATTTTTTTATGCTGAAATAATTCAAAAAGCAATAGATAAAAAAATAAAAGGTGGGGAAGCTTCGTGGATTTTGGAAAACAATGACATGATGAACAATGGTTTGATAAAGATGAACGCAGAGGTGTACAAACGGTACAGAATTTTAGAAAAAGCAATATGAGCGAAAGGGCATTAATAACAGGGGCTAGTGGATTTTTAGGGTATCATCTTATTATGGCAGCCCTCGATAAGCATCTTGATGTATATGCGGCAATAAGAAAGAACAGCCAGATTGAGCATTTGAAAGATTTACCTGTTAAATATGTTTATCTTAATTATGATGATGTTGATGCAATGAGTAAAATACTTGCAGACAATGCAATTAATTACATCATTCATGCAGCCGGTGCTACAAAGGCAGTAAAGCAGAAAGACTACGATCATGTAAATGCAACTTATTCGGTAAATCTTGCAAAGGCTGTTAACATGAAAGGAGGCTATTTTAAAAAGATGGTCTTTATCAGCAGTTTAGCAGCAGTAGGCCCGTCGGCAGATGATGTTACCGTTATCACCGAACAAGCCCATCCCAGGCCTGTTACGGCTTATGGAAGAAGTAAGCTACTTGCAGAAAACGAACTATCTAAAGTTGCAATACCACTTACTATCCTGCGCCCAACCGCTATTTATGGCCCAAGAGATAAAGATATTTTTATTATACTTAAAACGGTAAGCAAAGGCTTTGATCCGTACATAGGAAAATTTTTGCAGCAATTAAGTTTTGTACATGCACGGGATGTTGCAGATGTAGCGGTACAGGCACTATTTTTAAATGAGAGCGGTATTTATAATATTGCAGATGGTAACAGTTACAACAGGTATCAGTTTGCAGATACAGCAAAAAAAATACTGAATAAAAAAGCCCTTCGTTTTCACCTGCCAATGCATTTGGTAAAAGTGCTGGCTTATTTTTTAGAAACTACAAATGGCTGGGTAAATAAACCATCCGTTATCAGCAGAGAAAAGTTACATGAGCTTGCGGCAAAAAACTGGTCGTGTGATATTAGCAAAGCCAGAAAGGAATTAAATTTTAGCCCCAAATATAATTTAGAGAACGGATTAAAAGATAGTATTGTATGGTATCAGAATAACAAATTATTGTAAGCAACAAAAAGTAAATCAATTATTATGAAACATGACGTAACCCCTGCCACAGGCAAATTGGGAATATTAATACCTGGCCTTGGTGCAGTAGCCACTACTTTTATAGCAGGTGTAGAGGCAGTAAAAAAAGGCATAGCGCAACCAATAGGTTCCCTAACACAAATGGGTAATATCCGGTTGGGTAAAAGAACAGAAGACAGGTATCCAAAGATTAAAGAATTTGTTCCGTTGGCAAATTTGCATGATATTGCTTTTGGCGGTTGGGATTTGTATAACGATAATGTTTATGAAGCCGCTATTAACGCCAAAGTACTTGACCTGCCTTTACTACAATCTATTAAGACAGAGCTGGAAGCCATCAAACCAATGACGGCAGTATTCGATAAGTCTTATGTAGAAAACCTGGATGGTACAAACGTAAAAACGGGTGCTACAAAATACGATCTGGCCATGCAGGTAATAGAAGACATTGAAAATTTTAAAAAAGAAAATGGCTGTAACCGGGTAGTAATGGTATGGTGTGGAAGCACAGAAAAATATATTGAGGAAACGGATATTCATTCTACCATTGAAAAATTTGAAGCAGCTTTAAAAAATAATGAAAGCCTTATTGCGCCAAGCATGATCTATGCGTATGCGGCCATTAAAACAGGTGTTCCGTTTGCAAACGGTGCTCCCAATTTAACCTGTGATATACCTGCATTGCTCGAACTGGCTAAAGAAACCAACACCCCTATTGGCGGAAAAGATTTTAAAACCGGGCAAACTTTGATGAAAACAATTTTGGCACCTGGTTTACATGCAAGGGCATTGGGGGTAAGGGGTTGGTTTAGTACAAATATATTGGGTAACAGGGATGGCTATGTATTGGATCATCCGGATAATTTCAGAACTAAAGAAGTGTCTAAATTAAGTGTGTTGGATGAAATTTTTCGCCCAGAATTAAATCCTGAATTATATGGTGAATTGTATCACAAAGTAAGGATCAACTATTACCCGCCTCATGGAGATAACAAAGAAAGTTGGGATAATATTGACATTTTTGGCTGGTTAGGATATAGCATGCAGATAAAGATAAACTTCCTCTGCAGGGATTCAATTTTAGCAGCTCCGATTGTACTTGACCTTGCCTTATTTATGGATCTGGCCAAACGTTCGCAAATGAGTGGCATACAGGAATGGTTGTCCTTTTATTTTAAATCGCCACAAACTTTGCCTGAATTAAAACCAGAACATGACATTTTTAAGCAGCTGATAAAAATGCAAAATACGTTGCGTCATATTATGGGTGAAGATTTAATAACACATCTTGGATTAGATTATTACCAGGAACTGGTTGAAGCAATGTAAATGAAGTTGTATAAAACAATAGCATCTGTAGGGGGAATTGGTTACGTAGGTAAAGGAGGAGGTACAGTTGCCGCTTTGTTTTTTTCTGTTATATGGTTATTATTGCCTGCCACCTATTCAAATACTATCTGGCAGGTAGTAATAACTTTTTTTATAATTGCCATTGGTGTCTGGAGCAGTAACGCGGTAGATAAAGTATGGGGAAAAGATAGTAGTAAAGTTGTGATTGATGAAGTGGCCGGCATGGCAATAACTTTATTATTTGTGCCACAACATATCGTATATATGCTGGCCGGCCTGGCAGCCTTCAGGTTTTTTGATATAGTAAAACCATTGGGAATTAAAAAATTAGAAAATTGGCCAAAAGGATGGGGGGTAATGGCAGATGATGTATTGGCAGGTTTATACTCCTTAATAGTTGTTCAACTATTGTTGCAGTTTAAATTGTTTTTAAAATGAAAACATTTCTTAAAGCGAATATAGCTTCTTTATCAGCCAGTTTTTGTGATTACCTGGTTACCATATTGCTGGTAAAATTTTTACATGCAGACCCTTTGTTAGGCGGGGTTTCAGGAACTGTATTTGGCGGGATTATTAATTTTCTAATTGGCAGGTACTGGGTGTTTAAGGCTAATAATGGTGCCATCAGTTTGCAAGGTAAAAAGTATTTAATTGCATGGACGGGTAATTTAATTTTAAATGTGTCTGGTCTTTATGTACTGATTAAATTATTTAAGGTGCAATACATAGTTGCAAAAGTTGCTACCTCAATAATAATAGCCATGGCATATAACTATCACGTTCAAAAAAAATATGTATTTAAAAACAAGTGAAGAAAATGAAAAAAAGGTGGACGATATTTAAGACCGCAATTTTATTTTTGCTATCAGGCTGTGCAATAACAATTAATGCACAAACACTGGTAAAGGGGTTTGTACGGGATGCTGTTACACAAGAGCCAATGGCGTTTGTAAGTATATATTTTCAGGGCGGAAAAGGTGTTACCAGCAATGATGATGGCAGCTATTCTATTGAAACAAATAACAGTAAACTGAACACACTTATATTTTCATATACAGGATATAAAAAAATAATTAAAAAAATAAACACGCAAACAGAACAATCCCTTAATATCGATTTGGAAACAACCAATTCGTTAAGCAATGTGGTAATAAAAGCAAGGCGGGGAAAATATAGAAATAAAGACAACCCGGCAGTGGAATTAATTGATAAGGTTATTGCCAATAAAAGTAAAAACAGGATTACTGCTTACGATTTTGTGCAGTACCAGCAGTATGAAAAACTGGGGCTTTCTTTAACAAATAAACCTGAAAAATTAGCCAATAGCCGCTTATTTAGAAATTATAAATTTATCCTTGAAAATGTTGATACCAATACATTAGAAGGCAAAGCATTAATACCCATTTACCTGGAAGAAAAATTATCTCAAAATTATTACAGAAAAAATCCGGTAAAGAATAAATCGTATATACTGGCAGAAAAGAAAGTAAGTTATGGCGATTTACTGGATGATAATGGGATAACATCTTACCTTAAAAGATTGTATGCCGACATCAATATTTATGATAATAATATCGTAATTCTTACCACGCAGTTTTTGAGCCCCATTGCCGATCTGGCCCCTACTTTTTATAGGTTTTATATTACTGATACGGTCGAAAATGATGGCATAAAATTGATTAAATTAAATTTTATGCCCCGCAATACTACCGACCTTTTATTTAAAGGGGTTATGTATGTAACACTGGACGGCAATTATGGTGTTCAGAAAATAAATATGTCGATTAGTAAAAAGGCTAACCTAAACTGGGCGAGAGAATTAAAAATTTATCAGGATTTCGAAAAATCTGCTTCCGATGGAAGATACCATGTAATAAAAAGCAGCATGAAAGCAGAGTTTGCGCTAAGGCAAAATTCATCTGGTGGTGTGATGGGAGAAAGAACGGTATCCTTTAAAAACTTTACAGCCAATTTGCCAGCAGCAGATAGTATTTATAGTGGCAAAGACCAGGTGGAACAAACAGCTGCCGGAAGCGACAATGATAGTTTTTGGATTGCCAACAGGCACCAGCAATTATCCGCTGTAGAATCAAAAGTGTATGCCAATATTGATAGTTTAAGAAACATGAAATCCTTTAAAAATACTTTAAAAATTGCTACACTGCTATTTTCAGGCTATATAAAATTCGGGGTTTTTGAACTGGGCAATACCAATACCTTTTACAGTTTTAATTCGCTCGAAGGGTTTAGAGGAAAAATCGGTGGCAGAACTACACCCCAGTTTAGTAAACATATTTATCTGGAAGGGTATGGAGGATATGGGTTTAAAGATAAAATATACAAATACCTGTTAGCAGGCGCTTATTCCTTTAACGGCAAATCAATTTATACTTACCCGCTTAACTATATAAAATTTACCCGCCAGTACGAAACAGCTATACCAGGGCAGGAATTGGTTTTTGCATCAGAAGATAATTTTTTATTGTCTTTTAAAAGGGGTACCACCGATAAGTGGTTTTATCAGAATAGTTATAAGCTGGAATATGTGCACGAATTTGGTAAAAATTTCACGTATAAATTGCGGTATCAAAACTTAAAACAAACACCTGCAGGTTCATTGGTTTTTGAAAAGCCTGCGGTTGGCACCACAGATACTATTCCCAATATTACCACGTCAGAAATATCTGCAGAATTAAGATGGGCACCACATGAACAGTTTTACCAGGGTATAAATATCCGTGTACCCATTAGGAATAAATATCCTGTTTTTACACTTCGCATACAAAATGGGATAAAAGGGTTATTTAAAGGGCAATATAACTACCAGCAGGTAACATTGGCTATTGCAAAAAGAAATTATTTATCCCAATTGGGTTATGCAGACGTAACATTGGAAGGTGGCCATATTTTTGGGCAGGTACCTTTTCCGCTGCTTAGTATTCACAGGGCAAACCAAAGTTATGCTTACCAACTTAATGCATACAATTTGATGAACTTTATGGAGTTTGTTAGTGATAATTACGTAGCGGTTAATACTGACTTTTATTTCAATGGCTTTTTCTTAAATAAAATACCCTTATTAAAAAAATTAAAGCTTAGGGAAGTAGGCAGTTTTAAAATATTATACGGTGGCATAAGGGATGAAAATAATCCGGCAAAAAATGCGGATGTTTATAATTTTCCTAAAGGCAATTTATTAGGCGTACCCGTACAAACTACATATTCACTAAATAAAATACCCTATATGGAGGTAAGTGTAGGGCTTGCAAATATTTTTAAAATAATACGGCTTGATCTTGTTAAAAGGCTTACCTACCTGGATCATCCTGATATTTCAACCTGGGGAATAAGAACAAGGGTAAGGTTTGATTTTTAAAATTGTAAAAATGCAGGATGGCAAATGATTTAGTAAGAGACAAGCTTCAAAAAACTATTTACACGGTAATTAACCCTTTGGTAAAAGGGATGATTAAAATAGGGTTTACCCCTAACCTGGTTACAGTTACTGGTTTAATATTAAATATTGGTGTTGCCATTATTTTTATAAAAGGTGCCGAACAGGGTAACCGGGGAGATTTGTCTTATGTAGGTTGGGCAGGGGCTTTGATTTTATTTGCCGGTTTGTTTGATATGTTAGATGGGCAGGTTGCAAGGCTGGGCAATATGAGTTCGACATTCGGGGCGTTATTTGATTCCGTGTTAGACAGATATAGCGAACTGGTGATGTTTTTAGGAATTTGTTATTACCTGGTTGCACACCATTATTTTTTTAGTTCATTAGCAGCATTCATTGCTTTGATAGGCTCAATGATGATTAGCTACACCCGTGCACGAAGTGAAGGTTTAGGCATACAAAATAAGGGTGGATTAATGCAGCGGCCGGAAAGGGTGATATTAATAGCCGTTTCAGCCCTCGCTTGTGGAATAACAGGCCATTTCATTGGCGGTAATTATAAATATTATATGCCTGGTATTTCTTTTCACGTTTTTGAAACCATGACTATTTTTACTTTGCCAATTTCGGTAATGGCAGTATTAACTAACATAACAGCAATTAAAAGATTATTAGATGCAAAAAAAGCATTGGAGGCTAAAGGCCTGTAAAGAGATAAAAATGATTAGAAGCCGGTTATTTTTTATTACAATAATTATCATTGGGCAGGTTGTATTTAACTTTGCAATAGCACAGGTTACTACTTTTCCGGTGCCAGACGGAAACGCAAAACAATTGTTTTTTTTGCAACGCACGCCAAATACAAATACCATTGTTTGCGAATTGAATTATAAAAATGGGTTTGTAGATAAGGAACAACCGATACATATGTTTTGGATAAGGTACCAGGAGAAAGGTCAAATGGAAGACCTTAGTTATATACAAAGAAAATTTGCTTACGGGGTAAAAGCAAAAGAGATTGGGTCAAATAAATATGAACTGAATTTTGTATCGTACAAAAAATATAAAATGTATTTAATGATGGGGGCAGATAACCAATACCATGTTTATACCAGCATTAATCAAAAGCAGGTGATATTAAACCGGATCTATATTGAAGTTAAAGGGGGTACATTCTGGTCGCCCAATGTTGAATATGTGGAACTTACAGGTATAGATCCTGCATCTCATTCTGTGGTAAAAGAACGGCTTAAAATTTGACCTTAGCATTTTAAATTAGCAGCGCAATGAAAAAAAATTATATTTCAAATTCAGAAGAGTCTATCAGAATGTTTAAAAGTAACTTAATAGAAAATCTTTCTAAAGTTCACTTTGCTGTGCCATTATTTATTTTTGTACCCGCCATATTTATTTTTATTTACAGAGCTTTTTCAGCAGGGGTGAGCCTGTTAAATTTTGGATTGTATTTTTTAATTGGCCTTGGCGTTTGGACTATTACAGAATATGTAATGCATAGGTTTATTTTTCATTATCATCCAACTTCTGAATTTGGTAAAAAAATACATTTTATTTTTCATGGTGTTCATCATGATTATCCAAGAGATAAAAAACGCCTGGTATTACCGCCCTCAGTTAGTATCCCTTTAGCAACTGCGTTCTATTTTTTATTTGCTTTGTTGTTAACACAACAGTTGTTATTTGCATTTTTTCCGGGATTTTTATCAGGATATTTAATGTATGATATGCTGCATTATGCCATGCACCACCATAATTTTAAAAGCGGTATTATGAAGAGGGTAAAACAACACCACATGTTGCATCACTACCAGGATCCTGAAAAGGGCTTTGGTGTAAGTAGTTCTTTATGGGATATAATTTTAAGATCGGGCTTTACCAGGGAACCCAAAAAAAGTCAATGATAAATACCAAAGCTGATTTTTATTCCTTAAAAAATATAGCGGCAATATTTTGTGTTATAATTTTGTACCTGTTGGTTTCCTTTTTTTTAATTGGCTTCAAAACAGATCAACTGGTATTGGCAGGGATTTTTTGTTTTGGCTATTTCAGTACTGCTACCAGCAGAAAATTTATCATTGCATTCTCTATTTTTATCGTCTATTGGGTCCTGTTTGATTACATGAAAGCATTTCCTAACTATGTTTATAACCATGTACGTATTTTACAATTACATCAAACAGAGCTTTCGCTTTTTGGCCTTCATCAAAATGGCACCCTGATAACCCCCAACGAATTTTGGTTACAGCATACGAATACTTTTCTGGATATAATGACGGGTATATTTTATTTATGCTGGATACCGGTTCCCCTGGCATTTGCAGCTTATCTTTTTTTTAAAGACAAAAAAATATTTTTACAGTTCTCTTTAACCTTTGTGCTGGTAAATATGATTGGATTTATTATTTATTATGTTTACCCCGCAGCCCCGCCCTGGTATTTTCAAAAATATGGCGCTGTGTTTAATGCCGCTACACCAGGTAACAGTGCAGGTTTACAAAGGTTTGATGCTTATTT
Organism: Ferruginibacter sp.; assembly: GCA_025359625.1. Classification (GTDB taxonomy): domain Bacteria; phylum Bacteroidota; class Bacteroidia; order Chitinophagales; family Chitinophagaceae; genus Ferruginibacter. The sequence continues at coordinate 21,467 of JANYFT010000454.1, read as the reverse complement.
TAACGCCGGTATTTTCAATAGCATTTATGCAAAAAGCTCCAACGTTTTTGCTGCAATGCCTTCTTTGCATTCTTCCTATCCACCAATTGTATTGTACTATGGCATGCAAAAAAAAATGGGCTGGATAAATATTGTATTTGCTATTGTAATGGCGGGCATTTGGTTTGCCGCCATTTATACAAGCCATCATTATGTAGTGGATGTAGTGGCGGGTGTTGCCTGTGCCATAACCGGCATTTTTATCTTTCAAAAAGTGTTGATGCAAACCAATGCGGTTAAAAGGTTTCTGCAGTATTATCTTTCTAAAATATGACAAATACAGATGTCTGATGACTGATTTTTGATGTCTGATTTCTTTTAAATCCGGTAGTTTTTTTATAACTGGTAACTTATGATCATGGTGTATCCATTTTCTTTTTGACAATTTACTGTCTCAAAAAACTGCCAATAAATTTCAACTCTTTACAAAAATCAGACATCAAAAATGAGTTACCAAACATCTAAAGAAGTAGTTTTTTTATTTCCTCCACTAACTCACCTTTGGTAATTGGGATACCCATTATTTTATTGTACCCTTTGGCATCCACAAAATATACATCCCGGATAATTTTTATTAACTGCCCGTTATTGATTTCAGGTATCAACACCTGATCAAAGTTTTTTAAGATATCGCCCAGGTTTTTAGGAAAGGGGCGTACATACCTGAGATGGGCATGCGAAATAGCAACGCCCTGATCCTGTAATTCTTTGCAGGCACTTTTGATGGTGCCATACGTACTGCCCCAGCCAAGTACCAATACCTTTCCTTTTTCTGCACCACTATCTAATTTTTGTTCCGGAATGTAATTGGCAATCAGGTCAATCTTTTTTTGCCTGGTTTTTACCATGTGCTGATGGTTCTCAGGTTCGTAATTAATGTTGCCGGTCACATCTTGTTTTTCCAAACCACCTACCCTGTGTTCTAAACCAGCCGTACCGGGAATAGCCCATGGTCGCACCAGTTTTTCATCTCTTTTATAAGGTTGAAACTTGCCATGATCATCAAGGTCGGTGGCTATATTTTGAGATGCAAAAGATACTTTAATTTCTTCCAGTTCATCCGCAGTAGGAAATTTCCAGGGTTCTGCACCATTGGCGATATAACCATCGCTAAGCAGTATCACCGGTGTCATGTGTTGTACACTAATCCTTACCGCTTCGTAGGCTGCACTAAAACAATCACTCGGTGTAGAGGCAGATACTATCGGCATGGGGCACTCGCCGTTGCGGCCATAATAAGCCTGCATCAAATCGCTTTGTTCTGTTTTTGTTGGCAGGCCCGTGCTTGGCCCCCCACGCTGCACATTGATAATGATCAACGGTATTTCAAGCATCACTGCTAAACCCATCGCTTCTGCTTTTAAAGCCATACCCGGGCCGCTGGTGGTTGTTACCGCAAGACTGCCCCCATAGCTTGCACCAATGCTTGAAGTAATGGCAGCTATTTCATCTTCGGCCTGAAATGTTTTTATACCAAAATTTTTATACTTGCTTAGTTCATGTAAAATATCGCTGGCAGGTGTAATAGGGTAGCTTCCTAAAAATAAAGGAAGCCCGCTTTTTTGAGATGCTGCAATAAGGCCATAGCTTAACGCCTGATTGCCCATGATGGAGCGGTAGGTACCAGCTTCCATCTTTGCTTTCTCTACTTTATATCGTGTGGTAAATGTTTCTGTGGTATCACCATAATTGTACCCTGCCTGTAAGGCCTTCACATTACTTTCAAAAATCTCCGGTTTCTTACCAAATTTATCTTTAATGAACTGAATAGTATTGTCCATTTCACGATTGAACATCCAGTATAAAAACCCCAGGACAAACATATTTTTTGCACGGTCTTTTTCTTTCATCCCCATGGCAAAATCCTTCAATGCTTCCCTCGTCATTTTAGTAACATCAATGGTTATCAACTCGTAGCTGTTAAGGCTATGGTCTTCTAATGGGTTAACACCTTCTGCATAATTGGCCAACCGTAGATTTTTATTATCAAAACCTTCAATATTAGCTATGATGATGCCGCCTGGTTTTAGTGCTTTTAAATTTACTTTCAAAGCCGCCGCATTCATGGCAACCAACACATCGCAAGCATCGCCGGGAGTAAATATCCTGTCGCTGCTAAAACGCAATTGGTAGCCACTAACGCCCGGAAGCGTGCCTATCGGGGCTCTTATCTCTGCCGGAAAATCAGGAAAAGTCGCCAGGTCGATACCCAGCAAAGCGGTGTTATTAGTAAACTGGCTGCCGGTTAACTGCATACCATCTCCACTATCGCCTGCAAATTTTATTACTACTTCGGGTAAAACTTGTTCTGATCTGCTCATATTTTTAAATTAGTGCAAGTTACAATGATTTTTATTTTTTGAATCAGGCTTTTCTTTACATTTTATCAATAAAAACAAAAGGAGATTGTTATAGCAAACCAATTGATTACTCAAATTTGTTTATAAAAAGAAGCCGTGAAAATGAAGCCAGCAATTTACTTGATTTATAGATCATTAAAAGATTGTAAGAGCTTATAACGGTCATATTATTTTTTTATTTTTCCATAAAAAAATTAACAGCAGGGCAATAAATCATTTGCAGCCACTATTATAAAATGAATTAAATTTACAGCCTAAAAATTTATCAATTATGTCTTTATTCAAATCGGGAAATCCAGCTTTATCAGAGAAAAATTTTCAAAGCGTATTTGTTGGTGGCAGTAGTGAAACAATGACCTTAAGAGGAACCCTAAATAAGTTTGGTTTTATGCTGTTGATGCTAATGGGTACTGCTTTTTATTCATGGAAGGAATATGCCATGGGTGGCAATGTGCAGCCCCTGATATGGACAGGCCTTATTGGTGGATTGGTAATTGCTTTTGTGATCATTTTCAAAAAAGAATGGGCTGGCTATCTGGCTCCGTTATATGCACTATTGGAAGGTTTGTTTTTAGGCGCTTTATCTGCTACTTACAATGATGTATTTGCAACCAAAGCTCCCAACATTATTATGAATGCGGTAGGCTTAACATTTGGCACTGCCATTGCGATGTATATTTTATACAGTTTCAAAATTATCAGGGCTACCGAAAAATTTAAGGCAGTTATTTTCACCGCCACTGCAGGTATCGCCATCTTTTATTTAATAGCGATGGTATTAAGAATGTTCAGTGTTGATATTCCTTTTTTACATGAAGGGTCTTTAATGGGGATCGGTTTTTCGCTGGTAGTAGTAGTGATTGCTGCACTAAACCTTATTTTGGATTTTGATATGATAGAACAAGGAACCGCAGCCGGAGCACCAAAATACATGGAATGGTATGGCGCTTTTGGATTGATGGTTACCATTGTTTGGCTGTACCTTGAAATACTGAGGTTGCTGGCTAAGTTGAGTGACAGGAAATAAAAATTCTTTTAATAATAGTAAGTAAGAGCCGCTTCTTAAAGAGCGGCTTTCTTTTTTACATCCCTTCAATCAACCCCTCCACCTTCTCCTTTAAAAGATCCCTCACTTCATTAAATTGTTTTGGTTCCATGTGTTTGGGGTCGGGTATTTGCCAGTCTATAAATTGTTTGGCAGGCATCCAGGGACAGGCGTCGCCGCAACCCATTGTTACCACTACATGAAAAGGAGCATATGCTTTTACCTCGTCCAGGCTTTTGCTGTCGTGCTTCTTTAAATCATAGTCCAGCTCTTTCATAGCAGCAATGGCCTTTGGGTTTACAATACCGCTTGGTTTACTCCCGGCACTGTAGGCTTCTACCTTATCGCCGCCAATTATTTTTGCAAATGCCTGGCTCATTTGTGAGCGGTTGCTGTTTTCAATGCAAACAAAAAGCAATTTTTTTTCGACATATTTATCGTTTTATAATTTTAAAAACCAATACCGCCGCCACGGCACCAATAAATGGAGCAGTTAGATAGATCCACAATTATTGCCAATGATTATTTATTGCAGCCGACGCAAAGGAACGTGCAGGGTTCATAGACGCTCCACAAACTGGGCCTGCATAAAAGGCTAAAATTCAAACTTCAAAACATGATCAGACGGAGACGTCAGACCATATTTGAAAATGTTCCGGTAATTCTGCCGCATATTTTTTCATACTTCAATGCTGTTATGATTTTAATTACCTGCTGTTACACCAACCTTCGTAATTATTTGAAGATCTATTTTTTGCTTAAGTTTCTATTCTAAAATTCAAACTTCAAAATATGGTCAGACGGGGGCGTCCGACCATATTTTGAAATGCTGCTTCTTTAATTACAGCATCCCGGTTCGCAGCAGGCAGCTTTTTCTTCGACAGGTTTTTCAGCATATACCGTTATGCTGGTTATTTTTGTGTTGCCATTTTTGTATTCCTGTACTTCTTCAGCAGTTAAATGGTTGCCTAAAATATCATCCGGAATAATGATAGCTTTATCTTTTTGCAGCGAAACATTTTTAAAGCCTGCTGCTACAATCAATTCCAAATACACTTCCTTTTGAATGGCTCCTGAAACACAGCCTGCATACAACTCTGCAATTGCTTTCCATTTAGATGGCAATGCACCTTCCAAAACAATATCTGAAATAGAGAAATGGCCACCGGGTTTTAAAACCCTAAAAATTTCTTCAATAACGGCCTGTTTGTTGGGCACCAGGTTTAATACACAATTGCTCACTACCACATCGGCAACATTAGATGTAACTGGTATTTGTTCAATATCACCCTGGCGAAATTCTACATTATGAAAGCCAGTTTTTTCAGCATTCATCCTTGCTTTCTCAATCATGGCTGGTGTAAAATCTATTCCAATCACTTTACCCTTTTCACCAGTTTGTTTTCTGGCAACAAAGCAATCATTACCGGCACCGCTACCGAGGTCAATTACAGTATGGCCTGCTTTTATTTTAGCAAATTCGGTGGGCAGGCCACAGCCCAAACCAAGGTCTGCATCTGCATTGTAGCCTTCCAGTTTTGTATAATCATCACTCATGATATTGTACACTTCGGTACTACAGCAACTGGCGCCACAGCAGCTTGACTGATTGGCTTCTTTACCCTGTAAGGCTATTTCGCTATACTTTTGTTTTACAATTTCTTTTAGTTCATTCTCTGTTTGCATATCATTTTATTTTAAAAGTTAACAACACGATTTTTGATTCCTAATTTTTAGATTGGTAAACAGCCAGCTAAATTCCTGGTTAAATTTTTCAAAGGCTTTCCAGTTAATACAATAACAACTTCGTGGCCCATCCACCCTGCCATTGATGAGGCCAGCATTTTTTAATTCTTTTAAATGTTGGGATACAGTGGATTGTGAAAGTGGTAATATTTCTACTATCTCACCACAAATACATTCATTGCGCTGCGCCAAAACTTTCAATATGGCAATGCGGGCAGGATGGGCCAATGCTTTTGCAAAGGCTGCAAGGTCCTGTTCCTTCTGCGTAAATTCTTCTTTTTTATGAGTAGCCATGATGCCGTTAATCTTATATCGCAAATATACGATTAGTGAAATCATATTTTTAAATAAAAATAAAAATGCCCTGCTTTTCAGCAAGGCATAAATAAATAATTACTTGATTTTTATTCTCTTCCATCCAGCAAATTACCCAACCCGCCTAAAATGCTGCCCTCTTCTTTTCTTCCTCCCATTTGAGGTGCATACCTTATTAACCTGCCTGCAAGCCTGCTGATGGGTAATGATTGTAACCATACTTTCCCGGGGCCAGTCATTATAGCAAAATATAAACCTTCCCCACCAAACATCCAGTTTTTAATCCCTCTTATAAATTCAATATCAAAGTCTACTCCGGGGGTATAAGCTACTACGCAACCGGTATCTACTTTTAAAATTTCGCCCGGTGCCAATGTTTTTTCAATTACATATCCTCCTGCGTGGGCAAACGCTAAACCATCACCTTCCAGCTTTTCCATTATGAAACCTTCACCGCCAAATATGCCGGTACCCAGTCTTTTTTGAAACTCAATGCCAATGCTTACCCCCTTGGCGGCGCATAAAAAAGCGTCTTTTTGGGCAATAATTTTTCCACCCAGTTGTTTCAGGTCGAACACTATTATTTTGCCCGTGTAAGGGGCTGCAAAACTTACTTTCTTTTTTCCTTGTCCGATGTTTGTAAAGGCGGTCATAAATAAACTTTCACCCACGAGTAAACGCTTACCGGCACTGAATAATTTACCCAGCAAGCTATTATCCTGCTGCTGGCTGCCATCGCCAAAAATAGTTTGCATTTCAATGCCATTGTCCATCATCATAAAGGCACCACTTTCTGCAATAGCCGTTTCGTTGGGGTCTAATTCTATTTCTACAAACTGAAGTTCTTCTCCATAAATTTTGTAATCAATTTCGTGATTGTTCATCGTGTTCATTTTTTATAAAGTAAGTAAGAAAAATAATACAGGTGATGTTTTATTACATAAGAGGTAATATAAACCAATAAAAGATTGTATCAGTAGTTTTAAAATGACGGGGGAAATTCAGTAAAATAATTACAACAATTATCAATTGGAGATAAAGTACCTTTTATTATACGAATAAATTTTTCTTTTTAATGGTTGATTACGATATCAAAAATCAAATACAAACCCTGAATATATCTGCCCATTAAAGACTTTATTTTTTCCAACACGGATGTTGTTTATAACAAGGTTATTAGTGTTGATATAGGCAATTTTGAAATGCTTTAATTTAAACATAACAGAAAAACTTTTTTGTTTAAAAGCATACCCGGCTGCAACCAACCCATCATTAAACGGGACATAGTTTACTCCCAAAGAAGCATCATATAATTCTTTGTCTGTCAGCAAAACATCCACCCCAACATTCAGCCTGCCATTTTTATAACACAGGCCAACACCATATGCCCGCTGGTTTACATACCTGGCTGAATCCCGTATAAACATATCTGCATATAGTTTTGTGCCGGCAACATTCATAACCGAAACCCCAGCCTGAAGAAAGCTGTTGATCTTATAATTGAAGGAAGCATCTATATCAATATGATGCCGGTTGATGGAATCATCTGTAAAGAAATTGTATGCCGTACCATTTTCCTGCTCCATAGCAATCAGGTTGGGATTATTAAATTGTTGCCACACAGATTTAATGGTAACACCGGCACTCATTTTATTATTGATGGCATAAGCCGGCGATAAAAAGATTGCAAACTCCTTTAATTTTTCCGGGTAGCGTACAAGTAGATCTAAACTCCCGGTACTCAAATCAGTAACTTGTATATTCCTTAACTCGTCTTGCCTGGTATAGATACCACCCAGGCCAAGGTAAAATTGTTTGGTGATCTGTTGATAGCCTGACAATTTTGTGTTGTTCTTAAAATTAGACAACAAGCTTATATTATTTGGCTTGTTGCTATTAGCAATAGCAGCCGCATTCCAAAATACTGCTTCGGAAAGATTACGGGAAGGAGAAAAGTTGAAACCCGTATTATCAGTATTGGTGATAGGAGAAGAATGCAGGAACCTCCCATACCTGATTTTTCCTGGCTGAATACTTGTCGGTTTGAATAATCCGGTGTTGCCGGTAGCAACTGCAGTAATCAATTTCTCAAACAAATTAATAAACGAAACAGGCCCCAATGCAGGGCTGCCCGGTGCTTTTCCATCTACACTTAGTGCAGGAAGATGATGGGCAGAATCAAGCAATTTCTCAGACATAATATCCGGCAATTCAGACTCCTTACAATTCTCCAATATCTTCCAGCCTTTTACGGTAACGTACATTTTAGATAGATCAGTATTGCGTTTATCCATATCTTCAGAAATAAACACCCGTTGCACTTTTTTGCAATTGTTGCATTTGGTGATGATGTACAGCGACACATTTTTATCTTTCAGGTCATTTGCATTCCAGCCGGTGTTTACCTGGAAAAAGCCCTGCGGAGTTGTGGTAGTTGCCACTGCAGCCTTTGGGTTGAAAGAAGGGATGATGATAATATTAACTGCACCCCTGGTGGAAGTGGTGCTGTTATTTAAACAGCGGAGTGTGCCTTTAATGATTACTTCCTGCGCCATTGTGGTGTTCATCGAAATAACAAATAAGCTAATTAAAAAAAAAGTTATTTTCATTTTCTTTTCGGTTTAGTATTAACTATCGTAAGGGGGTTCAATACAAATTCAATCTTATTTATTTCACCGGATTCTATATCAAATTCTTTTATCTTATCCTCGTAGCCGGGATGAGAAGTAACCAAAGTTATCCTGTCGCCAAAATGGTAATCCGGTATGGGTATCCTGAAGCTACCGTCGTTGATTGATTTTGTAGCATACGGTGTTCCGTCAACAACTATGTCCACATCTTTGATAGGGCGGTCAGCAGCATCTTTTACAGTGCCTGCAATCTGTATAACCTTTGACTGGTTTACTACAAGATTAATCGGATCAAAATTGCCCAGCAGTGTATCAATTGTTACACCGGCATAGCCATCGCTGACCACATTAATGATGATCCTGTTCCGCAACTGGTCATAAGGAATTTCCGGGAACACCACCATACCCTTTTCATTAACGGATGCTTCCCGCTGATAATGTGGAAAAGATAAAGTAACCCGGCCTCTTGTAACAGGGTTTTTATCCTGGTCATAAACCCTGATAGAAAGAATCTGATCGCTTGAACCTTTCGGTATCATAAAGCCACCTAACACAGTAAGAATAACACCCACCACCGGCCCTGTAAATTTGTAAGTAACATCTGCCTGTATGCCTTTAAGGGTGGCATACGAATTCATGATACCGAAAATAAGGGCACTGGCTGCCATACCAAAAAGCACCAGCACCAGGTAAAAAATGCGGTCATCCATTTTTTCGGTGCTGCCCTGTTTCATGTAGTGAAAATAATAGTAGCCAATACCGGCAGCCGCTATAAGGCTGGTAACAGAAATTAGTAAATAGATGGCGACCGATACCGGCTTTTGAGACGAAGCTGTTTTAGTGATCATTTTACCTGATTATAAATTTTAGTATTTTTATATTCAATAAAAGGATATCGGACAAAACATCGCTGGTGCAACAAAAGGTAATAACAATTAAGGTGAGGTTGCTTTCCTGAAGGATGGTTGAATTGCAGTAGTAAGTTAATCAAAAAAAAATCAACCTGCAATTAATATAGCAATTTTTGCGGTCAAATATAAGCAGGCCTCTCACCCACCTGTAAATGTTAAAAGATTATTGTCCGGGCTAAGGAGCAGCCATGTGGTAAATTCTTGCGGCGCCCTCTTATACAAAAACAGCTTTGAGAAACTTTTTTAAAAAGCAGGCAGAGGTGAGAAAACAATTATTAAACAGGTTTCACATTTGCGTCCCACCTGATGACTATTTTTTCTTTTAAAAAAAAAATGACAAGACTCATATTCCCTATAAACTAAAAGGTGAAGCCGAAGAATTAAAAGTTGCTACAGGCGTAATAAAAACTGGCTCAAAGTGGCTGCTACAATTTGGTTGCTATAAAAAATAAGTAGAAGAATAAAACCGAGTTATACATTTTATTTTATGGCAGCATTTATTTTATGATAATAAATGTAAGACACAATTAAAACCGCCAATACTATCAGGGGGAACATGGCGAAACCCCCAAAGCCATCCACCGTCATGTAGCTTGCACTTGCGCATATAAAATCAATTCCAAAGCCTGCATAGGCCCATTCCTTAATACGCCCGGGCACCCTGGGTATAATCAGTGCCAAGGCTCCTGCTACTTTAAAAACAGTAAGTATGGTGACAAAGTATAAAGGATATCCCAAATGCTGAAAGCCTTCTATAGATTCTTTGGAACGGGAGAAGAATGCTGGTAGTACACCTTCAAATAAAAAGATAAGGGTGGTGGATATCCAGAAAATAATTTTTGCTGATTTCATTGTTAAGTTGGTTTGTGAGTTAAAAATTAGTGTGTTGATTTTTATTAAAATTAAGTAACCAACGGTTGCCAAATTTATCTGTTAGCCCACCGAATAAAGCACTCCAAAAGTGTCTTGAAAAGGATAGGTTGCGGTGCCTACAGCATGTAATTTTTCGTAAAAGAATTTTATTTCATCTTCGCTGCTGCAATGTAAATTTAAGGAAACTGAATTGCCTTTTACCAGCCCGGGTTGAGGAACACAATCGGTACCCATCAATACCAGTTTATCATTTTTTAAAGTGGCTTCCAAAATATTATTTTTCATTTTCGGAGGCATTTTATCTGCCAATGGCGATTCTCCAAGAGTTTGAAAAGTTAGTTCACCACTAACGCAAGCTTCGTAAAACAGCATAGCTACATGACAATTACCATTGAAAGTTAAGCAGGCATTAATTTGTGTTGTAGGTTTTAATTTTTGTTTACAATAAATCTTATTCTAATTATCGGGCAAAATTTCAGCATGACATTCATATTTTTTTAACCAGTTAATAAAATGCAGTAATGCTATACTATCCTTAGAGCTTATTATACGAAGCACTTTATCGCAATCATCCAGGTCGAAATTTGCCCTGTAGCCAGCGAAGGTTTTATGTATCTGCTCTACCAACTGCTTTGCCTGATCAGCACAATTAATATTTGTTTTAAATACTTCTATTGTTTGCATTGGTAGAACAAAAATTATATTTTTCAATCTAAAGTTTCCACACCGGTTAAATTAATTACTGCTGCTGTAACACATGTCTTTTCTAATGCCATTGCTAAAGGTTGACCGACTATTTTTTTGGTTTGGCCAAGTTTTCCTTCATCCTTGACTTTACAATTTTTTTTATTAGTGCTACAGGCAACGGTTTGTCAATAGGGAAACGAATGGCACCTTTTGATGTTTCGAATGATTTTAGTTCATCTTTAAATTGATCGACAGTTGATCCATTCCATGGGTAAAATCCGAAATGTTTTTTAGCTGCGGCAAAACCAACCAGCATTCCATTACATTTAAAAGCAGGCATTCCATAACTGATTACTTCTTCCGCCGCCGGTGCAGCCGAAATAATTATTTGTCGCAATTTTTGCAACGCTGGCTGTATATTTTCAGGCTGCATTAAAATGTAGGTTTCGATATCTTTTATGGCAATGTTCATTGTATTGATGAATTTATTTTGGTGATGAAATATAAGCATCTGAGCCCGTTCCTGGATTGGTATTAATTACTTTCTACGTATTTTTTAAAGTTATCCAGTATGTTCTGCCAACCTCCTTTTTGCATGTCAATTGGATTGGTATTTTCCGTTTCAAAACTTTCAATTATTTTAACCCCCTCTCCTTGTTTTACAAAATCAATTTTTACATTTATTCCGTCGGCGATGGTGTATTCAATTGCCTCATTAAGTTTGATATTGGTATAAGTACCTTCAAAATCAAAACCCATACTACCATCCCTCGCTTCCATCCTGTTTTTAAATTTACCGCCAATATGCAGATCATTCGTTGCCGTAGGGGTACACCAGTCATCAGATGCATTGTTCCAGTGAACGATATGCTTAGGCACGGTCCAGTATTTCCAGATTTTTTTTCCTTTGGTGCTGCTATTAATGATTCAATTATTATGGTTGTTTTATCACCTGTTTCTTTCTAATTTAAATCAGCAGGAATGGCAGATTCATCAATAAACCAAACTTCCCATTGGTGTCCGTCCAAATCAGCAAAACTATGCTGGTACATCCATCCATGGTCTGCCGGTTCCATATATATTGAGCCACCAGCCGCTTTTGCATTGCCTACCAGTTCAATCACCTTTTCCTTGCTTTCGGCATCAATGGCTATCAATACTTCTGTAGTTTTGTAGCGTCAGCAATTTCTTTTTTTGTAAAATCCCTAAAACGTTTTTCAATCAGCAGCATAGCAAAAATGTTTTTGTTAATGATCATACAGGTGGCTGCTTCATTGGTAAACTTGGCATTAAACGTGAACCCCAGTTTGGTAATTGATTTGTTGAGATCTTTCACGGGTAGGTTTACAAATATTTTTGTTGCCATTGTTTTGTTTTTTTTATTGAGTTTTTTTGAACAATACAAAGATGCAAAGTGAAAACGGATTTTGCAAGGTGTAAAAACGACATTCTAAGGGGTTGATTACGACAGATAAACTATTTATATTGGTTACATGAAAATGTATCCATTCTTGTTACCTAAACTGCTGTAATTGAAACTTTGGCAGATCCACATTACCTATTCAAAGCGGCAAACCATTTTATGCAGGCAGCCGGCAAGGCGCCGTTGTTCAATGTGCAATTGGTGGGGCTTTCAAAAGAAATAAAATGAACCAGAAAAATATAAATGAGGCAATGTTTGATGTTGGATATACGGACGTCAAAGCCTTCAGAACTATTTTTAAAAAAATTTCAGGGCATACTCCTGTTAAGTACAGGAATAAATATAACATGCAGATATAAATTATAAAACGTTTATCCTATCAATTAAATCCTTCAATATTAATTCCAGTGCTTTCATAGTTTGCTGGTCTGTAACTACCCCGGTTTCGTTCATCTTATTCTTTATGCTGCCTATACTTAAAGAGGAAGTAAGATGCATATTTGTACCCAATGCGGTGAGTGTAAGTAACAATGATGCCAGGGCTTTATCTGCACCCAAATACCCTGGCGATACGCTGATGGCGGTGACAGGCTTTTCATTTAATTCGCCGGAAGATACCAGCCAATCCAAAGCGTTTTTTAATACGCCTGGTATGCCAAAAGCATATTCAGGAGTTGAAATAATTACACCCTCTGCTGTTTTAATCTGTTGCCGGAAATGGTTTACTGATGCAATATCTTCTTCTCTTTCCGGGCTAAAATAAGGTAATGTATCAATGCCTTCAATTATTTTTATCGAAACATTTTCAGGTGCTAACATGGCAACAGCTCTTAAAATATTTGTGTTGGAAGAAGTAGATTTTAAGCTCCCCGAAATGGCAGCTATGCGCATTGTTTTATTTGTCATATTTATTGCTTTTTACCAGGCGGATTTTTGTAAAAAATAATGCCAAAGGCTATTGCAAAAACTGTACAGATAATTGCAATAGCCCAAACCACATACGGCAACTGCGGATCAGCCAGCAGGCCTTTGTCAAGTGCTACGCCTGCTATAAAAAAATGTGCAAAGTTGGCTACTGCAACAGGTTTGTTATAGATGCCGCCAATTATGCTTGTTCTGGCCATCCAGTTAAGCATGGCAAAGCCAAAATAAAGTGCTCCTGAAATTTGTAGTAGCAATAAAAGCGTTTTAGAAGTTTCCCCATTAAAATAATGCACTATTTCCGCAGGCATAAAAGTACAAAGCAAACCTGCTATTGCCAGGACTATAGCAGTTGCTGTCATAATCATTTTTGTATTCATAAATTTATTGTGGACCGGTAAATTTATTTTTTAAAGCAAAATTGGATTAATAATTTGGAGTTGTTATTTTAGTCTTTGCAAGTGGTAATTTTTGTTGATGATAGAATGCTGCCATTAATAAAATGGTGTTTTGAAAATTGAGATAATTCTTGAAAAAATTAAAACGGGTATTTGGCGTACACTAAAAAGCATGGATTCCATGCTACAGATGTTTCTTTGACAGAACATAAACAAATATACCGGAAGTGCTTAATCTTTACTTTGAAATTCAAGATAAAACGATAACAGCAGAGTATTTGGAAATAACACTGCTGAAGTTTGATTGGACTGGCATAACTCGTACCGAAAAATCAGACAAAAGCAATGCTCCCGGCCCTTTCTTTTATAATTCTCTTATCCAAATATTCCGGAAACTGATTGGTTCACTCTTATCGCCATGGGCTTGTAATTTGATGGGTGCAGGGCCATGCTTTTTATACACCGGGGCCCCAATATAAGCCGTCTCCCCTTTTAATTCATAATTATTCTGCACCAGCACACCATTGTGAAAAGCAGTTACATGAGCCGGTGATTTTATGGTGCCTTCTTCATTAAAGCGGGGTGCTGTCCAAACAATATCATACCCCTGCCATTCGCCTGGCTTTTTGCAGGCATTTGCCAGCGGAATAGACTGTTTGTAAATACTTCCCGTTTGTCCGTTTACATAAGTTTTGTTATTATAGCAATCCAAAATCTGAATTTCGTACCCTGCATCTCCCGGGCCGGTGCCGGCTAAGAAAATACCACTGTTGCCACGGGCCTGCCCTTCGCCGGTAATGTTGGCGGGTATGCGCCATTCAATATGCAACTGGTAATCTGTAAATGATCTTTTGGTTTGTATATTACCTGCTTTTTTATTAACGGTTAATATATTTTTAGCTACTATCCAATCTGCTGCCTTGGATGGATCCTGGGTAGTTACCCATTCATCCAGGTTTTTACCGTCAAATAAAACAATGGCATCAGAAGGAGCATAGCTAATAGCTTTGCCGGGTGTTATTATTTTTGGAACAGGACTATAAAATTCAGTTGCCTTAGGATCGCCCTGTTGAGCGAAGGAGGCTGATGCAATGATGGCAGTGCTTAACAGTAAATAGATTTTTTTTACTTTCATGTGGCAAATTTTTAGGTGGTTATTTTTTATGTATTGTAGAAAAGTTAGCTATCAATAATCTGAAAATTCAGCAGGTCGTAAAAAAAAGATATCTGCTTTTGAAACAGTGTTTAAATATTCAGGTAACACAGATATTCTTTTCCAGGTGGTATCATTTACAAAATTTTTCCAGTGTTCATCCCGTTCTGTTTTATTGTTAAACGTAGTCATATACATCAGGTTGGGCATGTGGCTGCCGGTTAAAACCTCCGCATAAAAAACTGCATTAAACTGAAGCCGGTTAAACAGGTTAACTTCCCCACCTTCATTAAACATCGTCACCTTTTTTTGATATAATTTTTCGGTTGGCCCTTCGTAGCTGCGTAACTCATAAACCCTTTCAGTTACCGGTGCAGTTAATGCGGGTTTTTTTAATTGCAGCATATCCCTGAATGCTTTTAAAAGCACTGTTTCCATTCTTTCATAAGGGGCTTTATTAAAAGCCGCATTGATGTAAGCAGAGGTGTCATTTTTTACCAATGTGGCGGCAGATATGGCATTCATCAACGTTTCAAATTTTTGTAAAGAGGCAAAGGGTACCAGTACGTATAATTTTTTATCAATAGCAGTATCATTATCAATAGAACTGAATACGCCAATATTGGTTAACCCGTTTTTATGTAAGGCCGGTAAATAAATATTTTTAAGGTAAGCGTTTGTAGCACTTAGTTGTTCTGCATTTTTAGTGTGGTAGATAGTAAGCTGATAGTATTCTCCTGCGGGTGTTTTGTCTGCTGTTGTAAAACTACTGCTGGTAAAAAACAGGTAAGAAATAACTACTAAAACAAGGGGATAAAAATGCTTTTTCATGTATTGCAATTTGAATATTTATGATTTAATTAATGAAAATGTAAGATAGCCCTTAAAATTGATTTGTAGATTTGATCCTTTTTTTAGATATTAAAATAAGGCAAGGCTTTTAATTTTTTTGCAGTGCCACGCCAAAGCATTGGCCAAGGCAGGTAGTAATCAAAAAGATAAAACCTATAAAAGAATTAAGTTGATAGGGGAATAAACAGAGAATATATGTTACTGCGCTTTACTTGTTCGCCATAAAATATCATCCGGTCCTTAAAGCAGTTCTATCGTTGAGTGTTCTTAAACGTTTGCAAAGAATTTTAATAAATCCCATGGCTACTTCGGGCCTTGATTCAATCAATTCATAAAAAGGTTCCTGGGCTATTTTAAAAAGAAAGCAATCTGTTTTTGCAGTGGCTGTGGCGCTCCTTGTTTCTGCATCCAGTAAAGAAAGTTCCCCAAACACTTCTTTCGCCTCCAGGATGGCAAGTGTGGTTTTGCCTTTGTGAATTTTTATTTCCCCGGTAAAAATAATATACATACAATCTCCCGGTTCGCCTTCTTCAAAAATTAAAGCGCCCTGTTCCACTTCTTGTTCCTGCATCAATGGCGCCAGTTCTGTAAGAATAGTTTCAGGTGTTTCATTAAAGATGCTGAGTGATTTTAACAGCAACACTTTTTCTATCATTAATAAATCCTGGTTACCAGACGTTGACATAAAATAAAGTTTAATTTTTAAAAATAGTAAATTGGCTATAATAAAATTACAAACTTACTTTAACATAGTTAGCAGTTTCCGAAGCAATATATTTTCCGCTCTGGAATATTTGTCAATTAGAGTTACGCCAATCAGGTGATGCTATAGTTTAGAAGTGTATAAAACCAGCTAAGCATGCAATATAAAAATAACTTGATTCTTTACTGCAAAAGCAATACGAAAAAATTGTATACTAACTGCTATTATATAGTAACAATGATAGCCAGTTTGCCGGCATCGAATTTATGTTTAAGCTTTGAATAAAGAAATCCTGCACCCCACAATACTCTTACCCAAACCCTTTTGTTTTGACATGCCCTTACGGATTAAATTTTAGTCCCTTCTTATTATCCATTAGTTTTTTTATATGTTCCAATTGAATTGGGGTGCGTAATTTCCGTGATGATTTTGTAAAATAAGTGTGTGATTGTAAAAATAATTCCTGACGTTTTTCCCATTCTTTTTTGTTACTTACAATTTTATACGCCAATACTTCTTTGCATAGATTATCACTGATGGTAAAAAAATCATCCCTGCCCAGGTAATCCAGATCTGCATCGCAAATGATTTGTTGCAAATGGGTTTTAGGAGATTGAGGCATTTTTGTGGCCATAATAATTTCACAAATTTTGTCTACCGAAACTTTACTGATCCCAAAACCCGGCAGTTGTTCCCTGGCCATCTCACAACCTTTTTGTTCATGATCAATATAGACGTATAAAAAGCCTGCATCATGATAAAGTGAGGCAATATGCAACTCTGATAAAACAAGCTCATTTGTTATTCCCTCAGCTTTTGCAATTGCCATGCATTGTGCCATAACGTCGAGTGTATGATCAAAATTATGATAGGTAAGTAATGGGGAAAGTCCTTCTTTAAGTATAGATAATACATGATTTTGAATGGCAGTTACATTTAGCATGGTTGGTATATTAAAATAAATATGATACTTTTATTTTACACAATTAATTTTAACCGAAGGGCAATGTAAAATAAAACATATAGTTTAAAAATAATCACCCGACACTTAAAATTAAAAATCTATGGAATAAAAATTCGGGCGTTTTTAAATTTTGAGCGTTTTTATCGGATAGTTTCCGAATCATTTTTTAATGATTTCAGACGGGTTAGCTGCTGTTTAATAATCTATCTGGCTATTGCAATATAACATTTCAGTACAGGTTAGATCTTGAACCCGGTATTAATTTTCGAAAAAAAATTCGGTTTGAATTTGTATAAAGCAAACTATGATCAATATTTAAATCTTAACTATAAAAATTGAACAAGCGGTAATTGAAAATTGATATGCCATTATTTAGAGTTGGGTAAAATATCTCGCCGTACAAAATTATTTTTCATTACTGTACGGGTACATAGCTAAATTAATTACACCGTCTTTGCTTAAGTTCTTCAATCGCTTCTTTCAGCACTTTATCTTTTCCGGCATCAATATCTTCTTTTGTATTAACCAGATATATCCGGGTCGCTATGCCAATACCTTCTTTGCTGTTGCCAAAGAATACCGATAAAGCCCAGTGTTTTTGCACTCAAATTGTTTAAGTTGTTGCTGTTTATGATACACCAAAAATAGCATCCATCACCTGCCGCAACAATCGCATAATGATTTGCTATTGATTAATTTTATTTTTTCAAGGTGTTGAAAAATCACATAAAAGGTGGCAAAATAAAAAATTGCAGGTTCAGTATAATAATGGATACTGTTAAGAAAATTAAATGCTAAATGATTTTTGGCAAAAGGTTAAGTTGGTTTGATGCAGACAAAACAGTAGCCGTTTTCACACAAAATATATTTCTATTTTATACTTTTAAAAATTGAATTTGATCAGGATATTCCATTGCAGATTTACAGGTTTACTGGCCGGAAGCAAGATATAATATAGGCCATGGTAAAATGTGAAAGGGTTACACTGGCACATTTTAATTTGCTCCTTTACCTTTACCATTTAATCCCAGGAAAGCTTAAACACGCTACGCTATTTTACATACTTGTGTGGCATTAAAGTGTCTGTAACTATCTTAAATTTAAAAACGAATATTCAGGATTTAGTACTGCAATTACAAGCGCTCAAAATCAAACAAATTGTCCGGTAACGGACGGTTTTTAAAAATGGGTTTCGCTAAAACCCTCACTGGTACAGACTTTTACTTTGGCACCCGTATTGAAAGATAATTGATCTAAACTATTTTTATGGATACAGTTATTGGAGAAGAAGTACTGGGCCGAAAAAGAAAGAAAAGATTCCTGGTTCTTTTTATCATTGTGCTGGCCATCATCGCTTCTGTATTTCTGCTTCGTTCTTCTTTTGCATCTTCCATAAAAAAATCAGCTATCACAACGGCTGTAGTTGAAAAAGGAAATATAGAAAATACCATCAATGCTTCCGGAGAAATATTACCCGAGTTTGAAGAAGTGATTACCAGCCCTATTAATGCTTCTGTACAAAATGTTTTACTGGATGCCGGCATTTCTGTTAAGGCAGGGCAATCGGTGCTTACCCTCGACAAATCTGCTTCGCAAACAGAATTGGTAAAATTAAAGTTTGGACTTGAATCAAAACACAATGAGATACTAAAGCTACAACTTGAACTGGATAGAAGTTTTTACGATATAAAATCCAATAACAGCATCAAACAATTAAAGATTAACAGCCTGCTTGCAGATGTAGAAAATGCAAAGCGTTTATACAAGGCCGGTGGTGGCACCCGGGAAGATATAGAACAGGCAGAACTGAACCTTAAAGTAGCCATGCTGGAAAAGCAGCAACTGGAAAATGAAATTAAAACCAAACAACAAACCATGCAGGTGCAAATGAGAGAAGCGGGCATTGCAGCGGCTATACAACAAAACGATCTGCAGGAGCTGGAACGAAAGCTAACACTGGCCAATATTGTTGCCAGCCGTGATGGTGTGGTTACCTGGGTAAACAAAAACATAGGCGCCGCAGTACACGAAGGAGATGCCTTGGCCCGTATTGCTAACCTCAGCAGTTTTAAAGTTCAGGGAAGTATTGCTGACACATATCTTGACCAGTTGCACAATGGCATGACCGCTATCATTCGCATTAATGAAACACAGATAAGGGGCACTGTGGTAAACATTCAGCCCGCTGTGCAAAATAGTGTCGTCACCTTCAGCATACAATTAGATGAACGCAATAATAAATTGTTGCGGCCCAATATGAAAGCAGAGGTGTTCCTGGTAACATCTTCCAAAACAAATATATTCCGTGTAGCCAATGGTCCTGCTTTTAAGGGTACCTCATCACAAGATTTGTTTATGGTAAAAAATGGAAAAGCAGAACGAAAGACCGTACAGATTGGTATGTCAAATTTTGACTACGTTGAAATTAAAGATAACGTTAAGCCCGGCGACGTAGTTATAACATCAGATATGAGTGAATACAAAAATACAAAAGAGATCACTATAAATAATTGACCTGGATGAAACAAAAATTAACCTGTATTATTTTACTGTTCACTACCTGGAGCCAAGTTTTTGGGCAGGTTACAGATGATACTTTACTGCTTACATTACCAGAGGTAGTGGACATGGCAAAAGCAAAATCAATTGCATCCCGGCAGGCGGCTACTATTAAAGAAACAAAATATTGGGAGTATCGTACTTTTAAATCCAACTATCAACCGCAGTTATCATTAAATGGTAATTTACCTGCTTACAACAAAACTTTTGCAGAAGTACAACAACCGGATGGCAGCATCTTATTTCAATCAATACATAATAACAATTCTGCCCTAAACCTTTCTTTCAGCCAAAGCCTTGCCGCAACCGGAGGAACAATTTTTGGTACCACCCAATTACAACGTTTTGATGATTTTGACAGAAAGAATACTTTATATAATGGGGTGCCTTTTGGTATAGGTTATTCGCAACCACTCTGGCAGTTTAATAATTTAAAATGGGAAAAAACAATTCAGCCATTAAAATTTAATGAAAGTAAACAGGCATATATAGAAGCAATGGAAGCAATTTCCATTAAAGCAAGTGGTTACTTTTTCGATCTTTTACTGGCGCAGGTAAACCTGCAAATAGCCACTACCAATTTGGGTAATACAAAAAATATTTTACGCATCGCCAATGAAAAATATGATTTGGGCAAAATATCAAAAAACGAGATTTTACAATTGCAGCTCGAACAATTAAAGGCACAAAAATCGGCAGGTATTGCTAAACGGGATATGGAGATTGCTACCCTGAATTTGCGTGCCTACAGCGGGCTGCAGGATACACTTAAGATAGCACTGTCGCTTCCGGGGCCATCATCAATATGAAAGTATCTACCGGTAAAGTATTGGCAGAAGCTTATGCCAACCGAAGCGATGCTATCGCTTTTGCCCGCCGTATTGCAGAAGCAAAGAGAGATGTAGCGAAAGCAAAAGGAGATAATGGTTTGAATGCATCGCTGAATGCACAACTGGGTTTTTCAAAAAGCAGTACTACCATTCCAAAAGTATATCAATCTCCCAAAGATCAGCAGCAGGTGCAACTGTCTTTTATCATTCCAATATTAGATTGGGGAAGATCAAAATCAAGAACAAAAACTGCAGAAGCTAATTTACAATTTGCCTCTTATGCAGTAGAACAGGATAAACAGATATTTACCCAGGAGATTGTTACACAGGTTACTTTATTTGACATGATGAAAGACCAGTTGGTACTTACGGCAGATGCAGACAGCATCGCCAGCGAAAAATACCAGATTGCAAAAGACCGATATGTGCTGGGTAACCTTAGCATTACTGACTTAAGTATCGCCTTTCAGGAAAAAGACCAGGCAAACGTGATTACATAGCCGCATTAAGGGATTTTTGGGGAGCCTATTATCAACTAAGGTATTTGAGTTTATATGATTTTGAAAATAACCAGAAATTAAAGTATTGATGTTTATAGAGTTTTTCGTTTAGCGTTACTGTGGAGGATGGAGTGTGCGAAAAAAAAATACTCTATAAGAAAAACTAAATTATTTGATTAAATATTTATTTCAGCATCAGATAAAAACTATCATTAATAGGTAATCAGCACAAAAAACAACAGCAAAAAATCGGCGTAATAGACATTTGTGTTGGTAATTTTTAGGACTTATGTTCGAGTGGACATTTATGTTGGTGTTTATTTTTTTAAGATTTTTAATTGCATAGGTTATTCCTGAACTTTAATTTATCAAGTAAAACGGAAGCAGGCTCTGCTGGAGAGCAACCTGCCAGGGCTAACTTGATGCCATTCAAATAAAATATAAGATGGCTGTTACTTTTCTGGGTAGCAGCTATTTTATTTAATGGCTTTATGCCTTCAAAAACTCATCAATAAACTTCTTTTTTCTTGCTGTTGATAATCCATTATGGTTTCTCAG
>JANYFT010000438.1 GCA_025359625.1 Ferruginibacter sp. | reverse complement strand
TTTCAACAAAGAAAAATTTCCAGATGCAAAAGAAATGATTGATGAATTACACAAGCTGGGTTTCAAAGTGATGTTATGGATATGCCCTTTTATAAGCCCGGATAGTGAGGCTTTTAGAGAGCTATCTACCAAAAAATTGCTACTATTAGACAATGAATCGAACAATAATGTAGCATGGAAAGATATCTCTAAACCATTACTCATCAATTGGTGGAATGGGTATAGTGCTTGCCTAGATTTATCTAACCCGGATACAAAGCAATGGCTCCAAAAAAAATTAGATTTTTTACATATGCAATATGGTGTTGACGGATATAAATTTGATGCTGGTGATGCTCTTTATTATAATAATCCTAACCTAGTTTCTTTTAAAAAAATAATGCCTAACGACCATAGTTTAATGTGGGCTGAAGTTGGTTTGAAATATCCTTTAAATGAATACAGAGCAATGTGGAAAATGGGGGGACAGCCATTGGTGGAACGCTTGCGGGACAAGAGTCATAACTGGGACGATTTATCAAGGCTAATCCCAAATACATTTGCTCAGCAACTAATGGGTTATACATTTACCTGCCCCGATTTAATAGGTGGCGGAGAAATTACTTCATTTTTACCCGGTAGCATGATTAATCAAAAGTTAATGGTCCGTTCTGCACAATGCAGCGGCCTGATGCCAATGATGCAATTTTCTGCGGCTCCATGGAGGGTGTTAGACAAAGAACATTTGGATGCCACTAAAAAAATAGTAGCACTGAGGCAACAACAGCTTCCTTACATAATGCAGGTAATGAGAGAAGCTGTAGCAACAGGCGAGCCTGCTATACGACCTTTAGAATACGATTACCCTAATCAAGGGTTTTCAAATGTAAAAGACCAGTTTATGTTGGGCAAGAGTTTGATGATTGCTCCAATAGTTACCGAAAATGATACAAGAGATGTAAGATTCCCAAAAGGAAAATGGAAATACCATAATAAAATTATCACTGGTCCTGCAGTAAAAACATATACAGTTGATTTAGATGAATTGCTATTTTTTGAGAAGGTTAAGTAGGTAAATTATAAATTATAGAAGGTGCCTTGTTGTCATCCAATCAATTTAACGTTTTGTGGTTAAAAAGTATTATAAAAAAGTAAAATTGAATTATAGCACCCTCTTTATTAGATCTATTTTTATGTAATTATTTAGATATTTAAACTTTGTTTTTCTCATAAGTAGCAATTCGTTTAAGGCCTGTCTAATCTTGGACGGGCTATTTTATTTAAAGGAAATATAAATTATACCCTGTTTCTAAACTTGTGATAAAACATAATATATTACCACATCACAATCAACTTATATTTTAATATGTTTACGCAAGAAATTTTTATATAAGCAATTTTAGCAAAGATTGATCTAGCACTGCTGCATTTAAATATCTATAACCAGAAGTTGTACAAATTAAAATAAATATAATTATTTAGCCCTACCAATATATGTGTGTGCATGTTAGTTAATAAATACGAAATACTAAATGTAAATGATATTGCCACCCCTGCGCTGGCAGTTTATCCATCTATTATTTTAAATAACATTCAAAAAGTTCTTGAAATAACAGGCAGCAATATATTACGGCCACATATTAAAACCTGCAAAACGCCGGAAGTTATTAAAATGATGCAGGGTGAAGGAATTACTCGTTTCAAATGCGCCACAATTGCAGAATTAGAACTACTTGGAATGTTGAAAGCAAAAGATGTACTACTGGCATATCAGCCTGTAGGCAGAAATATTCAACGGTTACAAGATATTATTTCCGCTTACCCCGATACAATATTCAGTTGCCTTGTCGATAACCAGGTATCACTTACTGCCATCGCTGATAATTCTAAAGAAAAACCTACAGCAGTTTTTATGGACCTTAATACAGGTATGAACCGCACCGGTATTAAACCAGAAGAAGCTGATCATTTCATGGATGCTTGCTTACATACAAAAAGAATAATATTAAAAGGTATACATGCCTATGATGGAAATATCAATGATATTGAATTAAACATCCGGACGAAAAATGCAGACAAAGCTCATAACCTAGCAATAGCTGTAAAAGAAAAAGCAGAAAAGATGAGTGGCAGAAAAATGGATTTAGTGATTGGTGGCACCCCCACTTTTGCAATACATGCAAAACGCATGGATTCGCAATGCAGCCCGGGTACCTTTGTTTTTTGGGATGATGGCTATGCTGCATTTAAAGAACTGCCTTTTACGCCTGCAGCAATACTTCTAACAAGTATAATTTCAATTATTGATGGTGAGCATCTTTGTCTTGATTTGGGACACAAAGCTGTGGCATCTGAAAATCCATTGAATAAAAGACTTCGTTTTTTAAATGTAGATAATGCGGAATTAATCAGCCAAAGCGAAGAACATCTTGTTGTAAAAGTTATGGACACTTCCTGCCATCATATCGGGGATATTTGGTATGCTATTCCCTATCATATTTGCCCCACTGTGGCATTGCACCAGCACTTAATGGTAATAGAAAATAAATATTTTACAAAAGAATGGGAAGTGGTTGCCCGTAAAAGAAAAATTAATTTTTAAAGAGTAAGAAGCTGTTCAAATTCAATTTAGGATTCAAGTCATACAATGAAAGATGCCAAGAAAAAATGAATTTGAACGGCATTCCGGATAAAACCAGGATAGACTGTCGCCAATGTCATTGCCATAAAAAACTAAAGCTTGGTAAAATAAATATTTTAAGCAGCTTCTAAATAAAGTATCAACAATATAAAATCAAGATTGGAAAGTTCAATCCTAAGGAATGTTATACTGTTTGCATTGTTTTATTTTATTTCGCCTATTTGCTGTTTCTCAAAATTTTGCATCATGGAATGGGAACAAAGTTATTTTAGATAATGGTTTTGTTAAAAAAGAAATAGTCATTTCAATGATAGTGTTTATACCAACTATCTTAAGCTTAGCAACAGCGACTTAAATTTTTGCACTAATCAATCCAAAGAATTTTTTTTGATTAATAGTAAAAGTTATGATGGAACGTCTGGCTGG
>JANYFT010000422.1 GCA_025359625.1 Ferruginibacter sp. | reverse complement strand
TTGCTGATGTTTTTTAAGCGGTTGTTTACTAAAAAATATCCTGCCAGGGGTAATAATAAAAAAAGTAAAAAGCAAATGGTTCGTTTGCCAAACCGCATGCTGCTTACCTGGGCAGCGGCAAGGTTTTTTCTTACCAAAAACAATATTAAAAATGTGGCAGTTACAACAGCAGCAATAATCACAGGCATATTGTATGATTCCTGGATATTGCCCAAAACTTCGTTGGTATACACCAAATAATCTACTGCAATAAAATTAAAGCGTACATTAAACTCATTCCAAAAAACTATTTCACTACCTGCTGCCGAAATTATTATAAAAATGAGGATAAAAAAAAGTAAGAACAGGGGTATACGTTGCCATTTTTTTTGAAAGAAACCATCTTTCATCAGCCAGCAATATAAAGCTACCGGGATACCAAAAAAACTGCTTACTACCAGATCGTAAAATAAGCCAATAAAAAAAATACCTAAAAAATGTAAGGGAGAAAACTCAATATTTGACCAGCTTTTTATCAGTAAAACTAACCGGATAATAAAGCTTACACAACAAATTATTAAAGCCAACACCGCTAACGGACTAAAACGCTGTTTAAAAAAGGTATCCCATTTTTTCATGCTGCAAAATTAATAAAGCAATAGTTCATAATCCATGTTGCTTTATAAACGGGAGCGTTTGCAAATTTAGAGACAATTAAAACCAGCTTTTACTAGTTTTAGAGCTTCTGCCACCGAGACCTAATGCACCTAATAAGGAACGAACAATTGTTGTGCCTGCTGTACGTACCATACTTTTTACAATAGTGTTGTTAGCTACTTTTTCAAAAGTAGATTCTTCTTCCTTTACAGGCTTTTTATTTTCCGTTTCCTGTTGTGTTTTTGCGGCCGCTTCCTCTAACTTGGCCGTTAATATTTCATACGCACTCTGGCTATCTATTACCTGGTTGTATTTTGCAGCCAGTTTAGATTTGCTGACGATGCTATCAATTTCCGCATCTGTTAATACGTCCATCCTGCTCCTGGGTGAGCATAGCATTACCTGTGCTAATGGCGTTGGTATTCCTTTTTCATTTAACATAGTAACCAACGCCTCTCCAATTCCCAATTGGGTAATCAGGTCTTCGGTTTTATAAAAAGTGGTTTCCGGATAGTTTTCGGCTGTTTGTTTAATTACTTTTCTATCGGCTGCGGTAAAGGCACGTAGGGCATGCTGTACTTTTAAACCTAATTGCGCCAATACACTGGCAGGCACATCCATGGGGTTTTGTGTACAAAAGAAAATGCCAATACCCTTAGAACGGATCAGCTTTACAATAGTTTCAATTTGCTGTAATAATGCTTCGCTGGCTTCCTGAAAAATTAAGTGTGCCTCATCAATAAATAGTACCAGCTTGGGTTTATCTATATCACCTTCTTCCGGGCAGGTGGCATATAATTCTGCCAGCATTTGCAACATAAATGTGGAGAATAATTTAGGTCTGTCCTGCAAATCGGTAACCCTTAAAACATTGATCACTCCCCGGCCTTTATCATCTATCCGCATCAGATCATCTACCTCAAAACTTTTTTCGCCAAAAAAAACATCCGCTCCCTGCTGCTGCAATTCTATTACTTTACGTAGAATTGTACCAGTGCTGGTGGTAGAAATTTTACCATACGTTTTTTCAATTTCTTCCTTTCCTTCATCGCCTATGTATTGTAATACTTTTATAAAATCTTTAAGGTTTAATAAAGGCAATTTTGTATCATCACAATATTTAAAGATCATGGCTATCACTCCGCCCTGTGTATCATTAAGGCCTAAAATCTTTGTTAATAAAACAGGGCCAAACTCACTTACTGTAGCTTTTAACCTTACCCCTTTCTGATCGCTTAAGGTCATTAATTCCGCCGTAAACTGTTCCGGCTTGTACTCCATATTTATTTTTTGGTAGCGGTCGGTCACTTTATCATTTACTGAACCAATGGCAGCAATACCACTCAGGTCACCCTTGATATCCATCAGCAAAACGGGCACACTTGCATCGCTTAAAAACTCGCTGATCATTTGCAGGGTTTTGGTTTTACCTGTGCCTGTAGCACCGGCAATAAGCCCATGGCGGTTCATTGTTTTTAAGGGAAGATAAATACCTGCATCTACCACCACTTCGCCATCTAAAACGGCGGCGCCAATTTTTACGCTTTCCCCTTTAAAAGTATAGCCATCTTTTATTGCCTGTATAAAATCTTCCTTTTTTGCCATGATTAAAATTTTAGGAAAGATACAAATGGGGTTGTAATAATGTGCAATTTTTTTGAGAAAGGGAATTTCCCCCATCCCCTCAAGGGGAGTTAGTTGATGCCCCTTCTTTTATCATTGTTTCCGCTGCTATGGAGAGCTATTCTATTTCTCACATACCCACCTATTTTAATTTACACTGCAATAAAAGTTGCACATAGGTATGCGGTAAAAGAGGGTGATGCAACGATTTACCACATTGTTTCTTAGCCAGGACAATGATTTTTTATTATAAAAACAAAGGGAGATTAATTGCCTACCGTTTATCAATTATTTATATGGAAGTAAGTACTATGTCAATAACATCCTACATTTGGCTTTCAATCAAAAAAAATATGAAAAAAAGAATCTTTTACCTTTTTCTGATGGGGACGACCATTTCGGCTACAGCTCAAAAAGTAGCTTACACCGAATACAATTTAAAAAATGGGTTACATGTTATTTTACACCAGGATAAAACAGCCCCCGTGGTGGCAGTTTCAGTGATGTACCATGTAGGCAGTAAAGATGAACAGACCAACAGGACCGGCTTTGCGCATTTTTTTGAACATTTGCTTTTTGAAGGAAGCGATAATATCAAGCGTGGTGAATTCATGAAAATTGTTAGCAGCAATGGCGGACAAAACAATGCCAACACCACACAGGACCGTACTTTTTATTACGAAGTATTTCCCTCTAATCAACTTGCTACGGGCATTTGGTTAGAAAGCGAACGCATGATGCACCCTGTAATAAATGAAGTGGGTGTAAAAACACAGAATGAGGTAGTGAAAGAAGAAAAAAGATTGCGGGTAGACAACCAGCCGTATGGTAATTTTTTAAGCGAAATAATGAAACGCCTGTTTACCAAACACCCATATAATTGGGTACCTATTGGCAGCATGGCTGATCTTGATGCGGCTACTTTAGATGAATTTAAGGCGTTTAATAAGAAATATTACACCCCTGTTAATTCGGTGCTGGTAATTGCTGGTGATATTGATATTGCCAAAACAAAAACACTGGTAGAAAATTATTTTGGGGAGATCCCATCAGGCGTGGCGGTTACAAAAAATGCTGCAAAGGAAGAGCCTATAATAAAAGAATTGATTGACACAGCTTACGATAGTAATATCCAGATACCCGCTATTTTAGCATCTTACAGGGTGCCCGGCGAAACAAGTAAAGATTCAAAAGCACTTGAAATGGCCTCTGCTGTTTTAAGCCAGGGCAATAGCAGCCGTATGTTTAAAAAAATGGTGGACGATAAAAAAAATTCGCTTCAGGTAGGCTCGTTCAATTATTCGTTAGAAGATTATGGCGCTTATATAACTTATGCGTTACCAAATAACGATACACCCCTGGACACTTTATTAAAAGACATGGATGATGAAGTGGTAAAATTACAAACCACGCTTATCACCGAGGCTGAATTTACCAAATTGCAAAACCAGTTTGAAAACGATTTTATTGGTAAGAACAGTAAAATGCTGGGTGTTGCAGAAAACCTTGCTGATGGATATACCTTTTATAAAAACACTGACAACATCAATACCGAACTGGATGAAATAAGAAAAATAACCCGACAGGATATTCAGGAGGTAGCTAAAAAATACCTCAACAAAAATCAACGGGTGGTTTTATATTATTTGCCCAAAAAATAATTGGAGGTAGCACAGTTTATTCCGATCAATTTACTACACAGTATAAAATTTATTAAATGAAAAAAGTAATTATAGTTGCATTGAGTGTTGTTTTGTTACAACATGGTTTTGCACAAGTAAAAGTCGACAGGTCAAAAAAGCCTGCATCCGGCCCGGCCCCCATCGTTTCTATGAAAGATCCCGTAATATTCACGCTGGCCAATGGCATGACGGTATTGGTGGTAGAAAATCATAAACTGCCCAAAGTAAGTGCTTCCTTAAATATTGATGCAGGGCCAATACTGGAAGGAAAAAAGGCAGGCCTTGTAGATTTAATGGGGCAGATGTTAGGCGAAGGAACTACCACAATGCCAAAAGATAAGTTTGATGAAGCGGTAGATATGATTGGCGCTGAAGTAAGTCTTTATTCAAGCGGCGGCTCGGCAAGTGCGTTGACAAGGTATTTTGAAAAAGCATTTAATTTAATGACCGATGGGATAAAAAACCCGGCTTTTCCACAGGTCTCTTTCGATAAATTAAAATCGCTTACCATTACAGGGTTAAAAACAAATGAAAAAAGCGCTTCCGCTATCGCTGCAAGGGTTAACACAGCTTTAAGCTACGGCAAACAAACGGCAATGGGCGAGTTTACAACAGAAGAAAGTGTAAAGGGATTAACATTAAATGATGTAAAAGAAGCTTACAAAAATTACATTACCCCATCCCGCTCTTATTTAACTTTTGT
>JANYFT010000407.1 GCA_025359625.1 Ferruginibacter sp. | reverse complement strand
CCGGGTATATCCTGCATGCAATAATAATGCTGTATGCCCAGCCATTTGCAGCATTGGGCAAAACCAAAATCATCATAATTATCACCAATAAAAAAAGAGGAGCTATAGTTATTTTTTGCCAATGCCTTTCCGATAGCAGTACGGTTGATGGAAGTATAGTTGGAATGATACAAAGGGATATCGGTTATGGTAGGGATGCCCGCAAGGATTGCAGTGATGCCTTTGTTAGAGTTATATGAAAAGCTGAATGCATTGCTGAAGTAAGTGCTTTTGTTTACCAGGCTATCTAAAAATGGCATGGTTACTTTGTACCGGCTGCTGCTGTCAAAAAATTCTGATGGCACGCTTTCCATAATAAAGAGTATAATATTTTTTTGGGATGAATGGCCCGGATTATTTTTTTTATGAATGGAGAACAAAGATCCTTGCTGAGCTGGTGACATATAATTTGTAGCAGGTAATGCAGTTTCATCTTTACGATACAACGAATAAATAAAAGTATGAAAGGAATTTTGTGCCACCGGTAATTGCACTGCCTCAAGTGCTGTTAAAGGATAGGTGGGTACAATTTTTTTAGTGCCGCTTAAATAAAACAGGCTTATAAAAACAATCAACAAAATATTAGTTGGGAGAAAGCGGTTTACCGGTTTTTCGGATTGTATAAGTTTCAATATGTCAGTATAAATGAACCATGCTATGCAGAAGCTAAAAATGAGGATTGCCAGTATAATCAATAAAACATTCCAAGTTCCATTTACAAAGGGGTTTCTTAAAACGTATAACATGTCTGCATCGGCACGTTGCAGGTGAAAACGATAATAAAAAATATCCACCGTATTCAGCAAAATTAAAAATGTATTTATAAGGGTAAAGATGGTTATTACCGAAACCTTTATAAATCTGCTACGTAATAATTTACCCGCCACAAAAAAAAAGATAAACAAAGGAAGATTAACCAGGGCAATACAAACAACATCATATAAGAGTGACCATTTTATGATTAGCAATATGTTGGCCATACC
This sequence comes from Ferruginibacter sp., assembly GCA_025359625.1. Classification (GTDB taxonomy): domain Bacteria; phylum Bacteroidota; class Bacteroidia; order Chitinophagales; family Chitinophagaceae; genus Ferruginibacter. The sequence continues at coordinate 21,510 of JANYFT010000407.1, read as the reverse complement.
TTGTACAGACCATCCATTGGAGATTCGATAGTTATAAAAAAAGAAAACACATTTTAAACAGCATAGTAAAATAAGTAGCTTTGATAAAAATAGCAAGGCCGTCTTTTCTTTTGCAATAGAAGTTTTTAATGAAAACAAAAAGTTGATAATTTAAATGAAAATAAATAGTTCTATCATCAACAAATATACGTTGTCACTATTCATTCTGCTATTATGTTTGGGCACAGATATTATTTTGCATAAAGGCATGAGCAGGGTCATTTTACCAAAATCATTCACTGATAAAATTAGTCCACAAAAATTTCACAAGTGTGAGCAACCTCTTATAATAAAAGGAAAAAAATGGGTTAAGGCTGTCAATACTTTACAACGAATAGAACAATTAAATGCTGATGCAGCCGGATTTGAAATGGATGTATATTTTGATACAGTAAAAAATTACTTAGAGGTTTATCATGATTCTTCGGAGCAAGGTTACCCCAAAATTGAAGAGATATTAAAAGTTTACAAAGAAAGAAAATTATCTTGTCCCATCTGGCTTGATTTTAAAAATCTTTCTGCCCAAAATGAAAAACAGTCACTGAATTACCTGTTGCTTTTAAGAGAAGAATATCATCTTCAAAATAAATTAATTGTAGAGTCGGCCTTACCGAAATACCTGCATTCTTTTTGCGACAGTGGTTTTTATACCAGTTACTATACTCCTTTTTTTAACCCTTACCTGCTTACCGAAAAGCAACTAATACAGGTAATTGATACCATAGCATTCAATCTTAAAAAATACCCTACAGCTGCATTGTCCGGGTATTATTTTCAATATCCTTTTTTAAAGAAATTCTTTCCGGACTACCCGCTACTGACATGGTCAGAAAACTCAAACTTGAGTTTGTTAAGCAACATCTTTAACCACATGCTCCTTAATGATGACCGGATAAAAATTGTACTATACCAATAATTTGTTTAAAATAAATTACTTATCTGATAGAAAATTACGCCGCTGTCAAAGCAACCTTTTTTTATTTTTCTCATAATTTAAAAATCTTACCTTCGGTTTATTAAAATAGTTGTTTAACTAACTATTTTTTATAACCCCGAAAGGACTAAAAATACGTATGAAAAGAATCATAAAAAAAGTAGCAGTTTTAGGGAGTGGTGTAATGGGTAGCCGCATTGCCTGCCATTTTGCAGGTGTTGGCCTACAGGTATTGTTACTCGATATTCAACCAACCCCATCCCCTGAAGCCGAGCTAAGACCGGTTGATAAAAATAAAATTGTAAACGATGCGCTTGCTGCCGCAATCAAATCAAATCCGTCGCCTGTTTATACCAAAGATGTACTAAAGAAAATTACAACCGGCAATTTCACCGATAACATGAAAGACATTGCTACTTATGATTGGGTAATAGAAGTAGTGGTAGAAAAATTGGACATAAAACAATCCGTTTTTACAGAGGTTGAAAAATATCGCAAGCCAGGCACATTAATTACTTCCAATACTTCGGGTATTCCGATACACATGATGACGGAAGGCAGGAGTGATGATTTTAAAAAGCATTTCTGCGGTACACACTTTTTTAATCCGCCCAGGTATTTGCGTTTGCTTGAAATTATTCCAACACCATTTACTGATGTAGAAGTGGTTGATTTTTTAATGGACTATGGCAGTTTGCAATTGGGAAAAACTACAGTGCTTTGTAAAGACACACCGGCATTTATCGCTAACCGCATTGGGGTATTTGGTATGATGGCTATTATGAATACTATGGAGAAACTACAGCTAACTGTAGATGAAATTGATGCATTGACCGGGCCAATTATTGGCCGTCCAAAGTCGGCCACCTTCCGCACTGCAGATGTGGTTGGTATTGATACATTGGTAAAAGTTGCTCAAGGTGTTCATGATAATTGTCCGGGTGATGAAGCAAAAGAACAATTTGTAATTCCTGCCTGGTTAAATAAAATGGTAGAAAATAAATGGCTGGGCGATAAAACAGGACAGGGCTTTTTTAAGAAAATGCCCCCGTCATCTAAGGGGGAAAAAGAAATTTATGTGTTGAACCTTGCGACACTAGAATATGAGCCCCGTAAAAAGCCAAGGTATGCAACAATAGAAACAGCCAAACCAATTGATGATTTAAAAACAAGATTAAAAGCGCTTTGTGCAGGAACAGATAAAGCCGGTGAATTTTACCGGCAATTTCACTATAATTTATTTGCCTACATTTCTAACCGCCTTCCCGAAATAAGTGATGAACTATACAGGATAGATGATGGCATGATGGCGGGCTTTGGATGGGAGATTGGGGCCTTTGAAAGCTGGGATGCATTAGGTGTTGCTAAAACAACTGAAGCCATGAAAGCAGCCGGTTATAAAGTAGCTGCATGGATAGAAGAGATGCTGGCTACTGGTGTTACCTCTTTTTATAAGGTAGAAAAGGGAAAGCGTTTATACTACGACGTTATCACCAAAGCCTACAAAACTATTCCGGGTGGCGATGCTTTTATTGTAATGAAAAATTTTGCCAACGAAACCATTTGGAAAAACAGTACCTGCCGTACTTACCATTTAGACGATGATGTACTTGGCCTGGAATGGTACACCAAAATGGGCAGCATTGGTGGCGAAGTTTTGGAAGGGATTCAAAAATCAATTGCATTGGCTGAGGAAAAATACAAGGGTTTGGTAATAGCTAATGAGGGCACCAACTTTAGTGCCGGTGCCAATGTAGGCATGATATTTATGCTGGCCATTGAACAGGATTATGATGAGATAGACATGGCCATCAGGATGTTTCAAAATACCATGATGAGGGTTCGTTATTCTGGTATACCGGTTGTGCTGGCGCCGCATAGTTTGGCATTGGGCGGTGGTTGCGAAATTTGTTTGCATGCCGATAAAGTGATTGCGGCAGCAGAAACTTATACCGGTTTGGTGGAAGTAGGTATTGGTGTTATACCGGGTGGTGGCGGCACTAAGGAATTTGTTTTAAGGGCTGTAGATGAAACGCATGATGGTGAAGTGGATATCCTTACTTTACAAAACCGGTTTTTAACCATCGCCACTGCAAAGGTTGCAACCTCTGCAGCAGAAGCTTTTGATATGGGTGTTTACAGGAAGGGGAAAGACCTGGTAACTATTAACCCAGGAAGAAGAATTGCAGAAGCCAAACAAGCTGTTATTGAAATGTACCAGGAAGGCTATATTATGCCCGTTCAGCGCAACGATATTAAAGTAATGGGCAGGGCCGCATTGGGTACCCTGCTGGCGGGCATCAACGGCATGCACAAAGCAAATTATGCCACCGATCATGATGTAACCGTTGCCAAAAAACTTGCCTATGTAATGTGTGGCGGAGATTTAAGCGAACCCACTTTGGTGAGTGAACAATATTTATTGAACCTGGAAAGAGAAGCTTTTTTAAGCCTTACGGGCGAAAAGAAAACACTCGAAAGAATACAGGGTGTGCTTAAAACTGGCAAGCCATTAAGGAATTAAACAAACCGGTCTGACGTCCCGTCTGACCGGTTAGTTTAATTCCGCCAGTTAATGAAGGATGCTAAAAAAGAGAGATATAGCTCCTCTCTGACTGGTTAGTTTAATTCTGTCATTTAGAAAAGATGTAAAAGGCTGGTCTTTAAGTCCTGCCTTTTTGGTTAGTTTAATTCCGGCCATTAGAAAATACCATAAGGTTTTAAAATTTCGAATTGTCCAACTATAGCTTTAAATTACCAATTATGAAATTTCTATCAGATAATATTTACCATGTTTATAACCAGGGAAACAATCATGAACAGCTCTTTTTAAAAGACGACCATTACAGACATTTTCTCCAATTATTTCAAGCATATATTTTACCACACTGTGAAGTATTAGCATGGTGTTTAATGCCCAATCATTTTCATTTTCAGCTTTATATGGATGAAAGATGTACAGAAATGAAACAGCAGGGAGGCCTGGTTTTAGATCCTGTAACAAATGGTTTTAGAAAATTGCTAAGTGCTTATGCCCATGAATTTAATATCGAAAATAATCGCAGTGGCGCTTTATTCAGGCCTAAAACCAAAGCTAAATGCCTGAGTGATGATTCGTTGATTGTAAATACATCCTATTCGCTGAGTAATTATTATTCCAATTGTTTTTATTATCTACATAACAATCCTGTAAAAGACGGGTTAGTTAAAAACGCATCAGATTGGTTCTGGTCTTCTTATAATTTTTACTTTGCTAAAACGGAATTATTGTTGTGCAATAAGCAATTGGCTGAAAAGTACTGTTCGTATAATATTAATGATCAACCTCCATTTCAGAACTTAATCAACTATATAAAGGAATAATTTTTAGACAAGCTAATATCCCTGATTGGGCTTCATTGGCGACGCTCCATTCAATATTATTGCTATGTGGATCTTCAGGTTTTAAGTTTGATTGATAAGCTTTTTCGGGAAAGCGTTTTTTAATTATAGTGAGAGGTTTCTTGATAAATAAATACCTTTTTAACTTGCCGCAACCGGTCAGACGAGACATCAGACCGGTTGCTACCGCTGAGCTTTTTCGGGGAAGTTTTTTTGATTGCAGAAATGTTTCCTGATAAATAAATTGCTTTTTTAAACTTGCCGCAACCGGTCAGACGAGACGTCAGACCGGTTGCTACTGCTGAGCTTTTTCGGAGAAGTTTTTTTGATTGCAGAGATGTTTCCTGATAAATAAATTGCTTTTTTAAACTTACCGTTACCGGTCAGACGAGACGTCAGACCGGTTGCTACTGCTGAGCTTTTTCGGGGAAGTTTTTTTGATTGCAGAAATGTTTCCTGATAAATAAATTGCTTTTTTAAACTTGCCGTTACCGGTCAGACGAGACGTCAGACCGGTAACTATAACTCAATGATTCATACTATCCGCCAGCAAATGGTGAAAATGATGTGTCCCCTGCTCTCTTGTTACAGAATACCTGCCATGTTTGTAAAATCTGGAGACAATCCCTTTCTGTACATTCTGTACAATTTCTTCATCTTCCATCTCCACTTTGTCCAAATCACCACCGGCCCCCTTATCGTATTTATCTTCCTGCCACATGTAAGTTAAAAATTCAACTTTTGTTTTATTAACTGCAACCGGGCTTACAATATTTACAGATAAACCCCAGGGATAAAAATTGAACATCATGTTAGGGTAAACCCAAAAATAGTAGGCGGCTACATTGGTGCCATAATCAACAGATGATTCAGGGAGGTCGAAGCAATTATCGGCATCTTTACTTACGCCTAATTGTAAACTCGCTTTGGCGTATAACTCGGTAGTATAATCGCCAAAACTTAGTGTGGCATTTAATGATGCATGCACAAAAGGAATGTGGAAACCTTCCAGGTAATTTTCACAATACAATGCCCAATTGGCATTAATATTAAAAGACTTGCTCAGATCTCGCCGGTAAACAAATTCTTCCAGCGGTAGCCATTCGAGCCGTTTCATCATCTCACTTAAATAAGTATGAGCGTCTTCTTTTTGATTAAGGCTGGTAAACAATAAATTACCCCAGTTAAACAATGGCAAAGCTGGTAAGTTATCTGCTTCACAAGGAAAATTTTCAACCTCTTTAAACTCGGGCATTGAAATAAATTTGCCCGTTAATTCAAACAGCCGGCCATGATATTTGCACCTTAAATTGGTGGCTTTGCTACATTCTTTATAAGCGATGATATTGCCCCGGTGAGTGCATACATTTGACAGGCAATGAACTTCACCTGCTGTGTCTTTAGTAAGCATCAGTGGTTCGTTCAGGTAATCTTCCAGTAAAGTGAACGGTTTTACGTCGCCATTAAATTTTACCAGTTCCTTACTGCCAATGAGTTGCCAGGAAGGTGCAAATATTTTTTCTTTGGCAATTTCAAAATTTTCTGTAGTTGTATAAATGTCTGTTGAAATGGTACTAGCTTTTGCAATATTGGGGTCAATATATAAATGGCTCATAAAAAAAGTTTACCCAATTTATAAAATATTATTTCAATGCTGCTAAATATTATATTATGGGTATCAAGTGCCGGTTAAGTATTTTTATACTTTACTATTGAGTAAGGTGTCTCGGTTTTTAAATAAAATACTTTTTGTAAAATGGGCGAAGCAGAATTAAAAATAGATACCAGTCAGCTTTATATTCATTCGGTACTATTTTTTTACGGTGAAGCTGCCAGCGATGCCCTGAGTTTTGCCATAGCAAGTGATATTGCCAATCATTGGAATGAAGCTAAAGGTAAAGCAAGGATAAAAAATAGGGTGTATGATGTGCTGTTCGATATTGTGGGCACCTGGGCTAAAGCCCTTACCCCTGAAATGATTTTTGAAAATACCAATCCACGGAATAATTATTTTCGGGTGGAAGAAAATGCTTCTGGTAATATTTCTTTTGTAGATGGAATTGGTAGCAATACCGGCTATTTTAAGGTAGATAACCTGCTTAATAATTCCACCACGGCGGCGCATGAATATGGACACACCATCGGTTTGGATCATCCGAAAATGTTGGATATAAGAGGAAAGGGAACGCCGGGCATCATGTATCCAAGAGGTACAATTGTAGATGCCATTCATCAATACAGCCCGGTTGCAGCGCCATTGGCACCGGGGGGAACAATGAATCCTTTTAGTAGAAAAGTATTACAGGAAGATATCGACAATTTAAAACTGTCACGCCTTGCATACGATCGCAAAGGCTTTGCCATGATAGGAGATTTTACCAGTATATGGCATGAGCAACACCTGCCTTAACTGCCACTTATCCCAATTTATATACTCCTCAAGTATAAAATCCCTTATCTTCAAACCTCAATCATTAAAGACGCTTATGTCAATTCTTTCCATTGAAAATCTTTGTAAAAATTACGGTCGTGTGCAGGCACTTAAAGGAGTAAGTTTTAGTGTTGCCAAGGGAACGGTGTTTGGAATATTGGGGCCTAACGGCAGCGGTAAAACGACGATGCTGGGTATCATCATGGATATCTTACAACCTACTTCGGGTACGTATAAATTATTTGATGAACAACCTGATGAAACCTCCCGCAGAAAGATCGGTACATTTTTAGAAACGCCTAATTTTTATCATTATTTATCTGCACAAAAAAATTTAGAGATCGCTGCGGCCTTAAAAGAAAGAGGCGCAAATGATATACCGAGGGTTTTAGAATTGGTAAACCTTACCCAACGAAAAGACTCCCGTTTCAGCACCTACTCTTTAGGAATGAAACAGCGGCTGGCAATAGCTTCCTGCCTGTTGGGCGATCCTGAAGTATTGATATTGGATGAGCCAACCAATGGACTTGACCCTGTGGGTATTGCGGAAATAAGACAATTGATTAAGCAACTGCACCAGCAGGGAAAAACCATTATTATGGCAAGCCATTTATTGGATGAAGTGGAAAAGGTTTGTACCCATGTAGCCATTTTAAAAAAAGGAGAACTGGTGGTAACGGGCGATGTAAATGAAATTTTAGCCAATGAAGATATTGTTGAAATTGGGGCTACCGACATACAGCAACTGGAAACCATCATCGGAACGCTGCATGGTTACAGCAATAAAAAAATTCAGGATAAAATGATACAACTTTTTTACCCGGTGGGCACCACTGATGTGGAAAGTATCAACAGGCATTGTTTCAATAATGGAATAACCTTAAATCATTTACAGCTTAAAAAGAAGAGCCTTGAAGCTAAATTTTTTGAATTAACCAACTAATTTACTATGATAAAATTATTGAAGATAGAATGGATGAAGATTAAAAGTTACAATGCTTTTATTGTAATCAGTTCTTTTTTTGCACTGGGAATATTTGCGTCCAATTACCTGGCTTACTATTTTAAGAAAAATGTTATTGACCCGGCAGATCCAACAGGTCTTATATCCTCAGGTTCGCCTTTCGGTTTCCCCAACGTGTGGCAAACGGTGAGTTATTACAGTGGGTTAATGTTGTTATTGCCCGGCTTGCTGTTGCTGATCTTAGTAACCAATGAATTTACTTACAGAACACACCGGCAGAATATTATTGATGGCATTAGCCGTACACAATTTACACAGGTAAAATTATTGATGGCTGGTATAACCGCTTTAATATGTACTGTGCTTGTTTTTGTTGCAGTTTTGCTATTTGGTTTTTTTGTCAACACCGGTTCTTTCTCCTTTTCAGGAATAGTAAATGTATGGTACTTCTTTTTAAAAGCATTGACGTATAATTGTATAGCTATTTTAATTGGGGTATTGGTAAGGCGCACAGGTTTCGCCATTGCGGTATTTTTTATTTATACCTTTTTAGAAAATGGCATTTCCCTTTTATTATTAGTGTGGGCCATCAATATAAAAAAGAATCACAACATTGACCTGGGAAATATGGGCAACTATTTACCAATGAATGCTGCTGATGGTTTGCTATACTCTCCTTTTGCTACTTTTACCAATATGGCACGTAAATTTTTACCGTCTGACTATACCTGGCTGGTATTGGCTTTAGCATTTATATACCTGGCATTATTTTATTTTTGGACCCAAAGAAGAATGTTAAAATCAGACCTGTAAATATGGTGCATTGATGTTGTGTGCATTAACCATAAGAGAAAATAAGTTTTTTTTTGAAACCCTTCTATTTTTACTTTAAATTTTTATTCAGTAATTTTTATTAATAAATCGATTTTTTGTTTTAATTGATTTAATTTTTTTATGTTTTGTTGTACACTAAAAATCTTTTTATGTACAAAATAAAATTAACAGGCTTTCTGCTCTTATTATTTGTAACAGCCATAGCACAACCACGTTTACCAAAAGATTATTACTGGTCGAAATTGCCAAATGGTCTTGAAGTAGTGGTAATTGAAAATAAAAAAGTGCCCTTAGCTACCATTGAAATTGCAGTAAAAAATGGAGCCTACACAGAAGGCCCGGAATACAGCGGTCTTAGCCACTTATTTGAGCACATGTTTTTTAAAGCCAATAAAGATTATCCTGACCAGGAAAAATTTATTCGCCGTACACAAGAGTTGGGTGCCATCTGGAACGGCACCACCGGCGATGAAAGGGTGAATTACTTTTTTACATTTGATAAAGACAGTCTTGATGCCGGTCTGCGGTTTATGAATGCAGCCATGCGTTTTCCTATTTACCGAACTGAGGATATGCAGAAAGAAAGACCTGTGGTAGATGGAGAATTTCAGCGGGGAGAAAGTGATCCGCAGGGGTTGTTGTGGCTGGCCTGTGGTAAAAAAATATGGGGCGATCTTTTTACAAGAAAAAACCCAATTGGAGAACACAATATCATTAACACCGCTACGCCTGAAAAGATGATGATTATTAAGGATAAATACTATCATCCCAATAATTCTCTGTTAATTATTTGTGGTGATGTGGATCATAAAAATGCTTTTGCTTTAGCCAATAAAATTTATGGCGATTGGCCAAACAGTGGTTTCGATCCGCATCAAAAATATCCTATACCAGAATTTAAGCCACTTGCGGCCACCGACTATTTTGTAAAAGAATCATCTATTGCACAAACACCCAACCTCATGTATATCTGGCAGGGGCCGGATTATCGTAACGATTCTGCGGGTACTATAGCCGCTGATGTTTTTAGTACAGTGCTGGGTTTAAATTCCAGTAAATGGCAACAGGCATTGATAGATAAAGGGTTGGCTACTTACGCTTTTGTTTCTTACCAAACAGAAAAATATGTAGGGCCTGTTTACATATTTGCTTTGCCCAATCCTTTAAAATTAAAAGCATGTTATGAGGAAATAGCCAAACAGGTAAAAATGTGGACAGATGATAATTACATTACAGACGATCAGCTAAATACTGCAAAACAGATTCTCAGAAGAAACAAAATACGACAATCAGAAAAGCCTTCCAGCCTTGCCAGCCAACTATCTTACCAATGGTGCAGTACTTCCTTTGAATACGATTTGGATTATACTGACAACTGCATGAAAGTAACTAAAGAAGATATAAAGCAGTATGTAAAAAAATATATACTTGGCAAAAATTATGTGGCAGGCATGATCATTAATGCAGACATGAATAAGTCTACAGGAGCATCAGCATTTTTTAAACCAAATTTTTAATTTTAATAATTGAAATATGAACAAGCTATTTCCAGTATATAAATACCTTTTGTTTTTAATGGTGTTTGTTTGTCCTTCACAACATGGTAAAGCACAAAAAAGTACCGCTTACGAAATGATGGTGGATGGAGTAAAAGTAATTGTGCAGCCAGGTAACAATGAAATTGTAGAAATTCAAACCGTTATAAAAGGAGGTGTGCAAAACTATCCTTTGGAAAAACAAGGTATAGAAAGCCTCGCCATTTCTGCATTAACTGAATGTGGTACGGCAACAGAAGATAAAAATTCATTTAAAGATAAACTGGATAGGGTGAGCGCATGGGTGTATGGTAACACCGGGATGGATTTTGCTACCATTAGCATGAACTGTATTAAAAGTGATTTTGATACGGTTTGGCCTTTGTATGTTTCCGCAATTACTACACCCAGGTTTGATGAAAAGGAATTTAATCGTATGAAACAAGATGCCATCAACAATTTAAAATCACAGGCATCTCAACCAGATTATGCCATCAGCAAACTGGCTAAAGAAACTGCTTTTAAAGGAAAGGATTATGCCAAACTTCCAGAAGGTACGGAAGAAACTGTAACAAAAATAACCACTCAGATGGCAAAGGCATATTATCAATCCATCCTTACAAAATCAAGATTGGTAATAGTGGTAGTAGGTGATATGGACAAAGATGAATTAACAGCTAAGCTAACAAAGATGCTGGCCGTGATTCCGCAGGGCAAAATTTTTAAATTAAAAAAAGAATTGTATTCCCCTGCTAAAAATTCTTTTACTACACAAAAAAGTGAGCTGGCAACAAATTACATCCAGGCAATAACCGGAGCACCTGCACCCGGCACTGCAGATTTTAATGCCTTTGTTTTGGCAATGCGCATTTTTGCAACACGTCATTTTCTGGAAGTTCGTTCTAAGAATGGGTTGTCGTATGCACCAGGGGCTTATTTTGATGGGGGCACATCTCCATCTGCCAACTTTGTCGTATCTACTACAGAGCCCAATAAATATATTAGCGTTGTACAATCCCTCATTCAAAAAATTAAAAAAGAAGGTTTCACCGAAGAAGAATTGAAGGATATGAAAACAGTTTATCTTACTTCGTTTTATTATCGCCAGGAAACCAACAGTGCTGAGGCATCTTCATTTGTAAATAACGAAGTGTTGCATGATAACTGGAAAAGAGCATTGACAATAAATGACGACCTTAAAAAAGTTTCACTGAAAGAACTCAATTCAGTATTTAATAAATACATCAACAATTTAACCTGGTCTTACAGGGGCGATCCGGTGAAGGTTAACCCGTTATTGTACACTCAAATCACCAATACAAAAACGGCTTTGCCAAAGGCAAAAGTGACCTTGAATAAAAAAGATTGAAGATTAAATTATAATGACGCCTGGATTGTTACCTGGGCCTCATTATAATTTTATTTTCCACATAATTGTTGAAGCGCAATATCAATGGTGGGATACAAAAATGCAAAACCGGTTTGTTTTATTTTAACACAACTAACCGTAGTACTTTTTAATACCTCCATACTTCTGTCTCCCAACATTATCTTTAAAACTAAAGATGGAACCTGCAAAGGAATATAAAATTTACCTTTCATTTTTTCGGCCAGTTTAATTGTAAGGGTTTTGTTGGTAACAGGCTCGGGAGCTACTGCATTATAACACCCGGATAACTTTTCATTTTCAATGGCACTGATATACATCCTGCAAAGGTCATCAATGTGTATCCAGCTTATTACTTGTTTACCACTTCCTAAAATGCCGGCGATTCCAAACTTTACCGGTTTTTTAAAGGCTGCCAAAGCTCCCCCATCATTACTAAGCACAATGCCTGTACGCAGTTTCACCAATCGTTTATTGAGTGCTTCAACCGGGGTTATACTTTGTTCCCACAGTTGGCAGGTTTCACCTAAAAAATCAGGAGCAGCACCATCTGTTTCCACAAATGCTTTTGCCTCTTTAAAATTATCTTTTCCATACCAGCCAATTGCAGATGCACTAACTATTGTTTTAATTTTATTGGGGTTGTTTTTTAAAGCATGGATGATTAGTTTACTGCTTTCAGTACGGCTTTCCAGTATATCCTTTTTATAGGCAGGGGTCCATTTTTTATCAACTACTCCTGCACCGGCAAGGTGAATGAGATGATCGGCTTTCTGCAGCGCATTTGTATCAATGGTTTGTTTTTTTATATCCCATAAAGCATATTGGATATTACTGGTAACCGATTTTTCTTTTGGGAGTTGCCTGGTAAGCACTATCACCTGGCAGCCCTTACTAATTAAATGTGCCGTAATTGCTTTACCGATCAGGCCGGTGCCGCCTGTTATTAATACTGTCTCCATAAATTGATTTAAAATACAAGTTACGTTGAATTTACAAGCAGGGTGAGTGACTCCCAAAGACTGACTCACCCTGACTGTAAAGCGTTGATTAATTTTTTAACATAACTAAAACACTGGCTACTATTATGTAAAAACAAAACTTCGTACATCTTGTTTATACTTTTATTAAAAGATTATAGCTTAATTTTAAACTTACAAAATTGCCTTATTATGAAAGGAATAGCATTAAATATATGCCTGTTGTTTTTACTACCTGTGTTTTCTTTTGCGCAAAAAATTTCCTATTCAGATGTGCTAAAAGAAAATAGCCGAGAGATGGACTTTGAGATTATAGGCAAAATAAATGGCAACATATTGGTTTTTAAAAATCAAAGTTCAAAGTATGCCGTTTCTATTTACCAGGGAGAAATGGATCTAAAAGAAAAAGTTGATCTTGATTTTATTCCAGCCAAAGCATTCAATGTAGATTTTGTGGTGTATCCTGATTTTTTTTACCTTGTTTATCAATATCAAAAAAGGGGAGTAGTGTATTGTATGGCTGCAAAAATAGATGGCAACGTTAAAAAAATAAATGAACCTATTTTATTAGATACCACGCAAGTGGGGATATTTGGAGATAATAAGATATATAGTGTTATTGCCAGTGAGGATAAGCAGAAGATAATGGTATTTAAAATACAGAAAAAAGACGACCGGTTTAATTTTGTTACATTACTTTACGATAATCAGCTACAGGTAATTCATAAAACACGCCAAGCGCTCGACTACAATGAAAGAAAGGATATTTATAGTGATTTTTTATTAGATAATGACGGCAATTTTGTTTTTACAAAATCAATAAAATCTGGTTATCGGGATGATATAGGCACACTTGACCTTATTACAAAAGCTGCTTTGCAAGATACTTTTTCAATAAAAATTATTCCTTTAAATAAAAAATATATTGATGAAGTGAAAGTTAAGGTTGATAACGTAAACAAACGTTATATGCTCAATTCATTTTATTATATGGAACGTCGTGGAAATATTGAAGGCATATATGCTTCTCTATGGGATATAAAAGGAGATACCGCTTTTGCAAATATTTTTACTCCTATACCTGATAGCATTAGAAGTATCGCTAAAGAAAAAGGCGGGTTGAAATATGCTTTCAATGATTATTTTATACGCAATATTGTATTAAAGAAAGATGGTGGCTATTTATTGGTGGCAGAGGATTTTTCTACGCAAAGTACAGGTAATAATCAATGGAACCGGTGGGATTATTTGTATAATTCACCTTTCAGTAATCCTTATTATTATAACTATTATAGCCCCTATTATGGTGGATATTACAGGCCGTATAATAATTTTAATAACTACAATAATACCAGGTTTTATTATTATAATATTTTGGTGTTGAGTATTAGTAATAAAGGCATATCAGAATGGAATAATATCATTCATAAGGAACAAACGTCAGACAATACGGATAATTTTTTATCTTATTCTACGTTTAATACAGGGGCCGGCATTCATTTTTTATTCAATAATTCGGATAAACGAAATCCATTATTAATAGACAATGTGATTACTGCAGATGGCACGTTAACAAGAAACCCAAGCCTGAAAAGTTATGAAAAAGGTTACGATTTTATGATAAGATTTGCTAAACAAACAGGAGCCAGGCAATTAATTGTCCCTTGTTCTTACCGCCAGCAGATTTGTTTTGCAAAAATTGATTTTTAATAATTGAAACTATTAAACTAAACCATTTTTTAAAGCAATAATTATTGCGCACTTTTGCAGTGCATAAACTTAATTCTTATTGTGACAGGCACATTTAAAGCCAATAATCCTTACAATACTTTTTTGCTATTGGTATATGGGCTGCTCCTAAAGCTGCCTATGTTTTTGCATCCAACAATTCCAACACCGCAACAAACCGATGGTTTTTTATTTAAATCCTTGCTGGCCCAGCTTTCAATCATCGGTAAAAGTGTCCCAGCTATTTATCCAATCATTAGTTTTTTATTATTGTACACTCAGGCGGTTACATTTAATAAGCTTGCCAACGACCAAAGGTTAATGCAAAAGCCCAATTACCTTACCGGTATGGCGTACCTGCTTATTACTTCCTTATTTAAAGAATGGAATATTTTATCTGCACCACTAATTGTAAATTCTTTGTTGATATGGGTTTGGGCAAATATGAGTGGGTTAAACAATAATAAAAACGCCAAATCAACCTTGTTTAATATTGGCATTATCATAGGTGTTTCCACTTTTTTTTATTTTCCTTCAATTGCATTTGCAATATTAATTATTGTTGGCTTAACGGTAACCCGGCCGTTTAAACTGGCAGAATGGTTAATAGCTTTGCTGGGTATCTTTGCTCCCTATTATTTTTTACTGGCTTATGTTCTTTTAACCGATAAGTGGAAAGGTTATAAATTACCAGGATTTTCAGTAAGCCTTCCCCGGTTTTATGAATCCCGGTGGGCATTGGCAGCTATTATCATTGTTTTGGCAGCAACCGCTATCGGCTTAGTTTTTATACAACAAAATTTTCGCCGGCAACTGGTGCAAACCCGTAAAAGCTGGAACCTTGTTTTTCTATATTTCCTGGTGGCTGTTTTTATACCTTTTATCAACACTACACACAGTTTTCAATACTGGATATTATGTGCAGTACCATTATCAGCCTTTGTTGGAAGTGCTTTTTTATACCCCGGTAAAAAATGGTTCCCATTGTTGTTACATTGGCTGATGGTAGGTTTTGTAATTGCATTTAGTTACTTCGTAAAATAATAAAAATGTAGTTGTACTTTTGCAACAGGTATTTGAGGCAGGCACAATAATTAGATTTCAACAAAATATTTTTTGTCTAAACTATTACAGTAGCTATTAGCGGCATTGTTACATGACCCTCTTTTGCAAAAATAGCTTTGTGTATTTTTAATTATGTTAGGTGTATAGTTTTATTAAAGTCAGTAAATAAATTAAAATAATTAAATAACTCCCCGTAGATGATAGTGAAGTCATCGAATTAACTCCCTTTAGGGGAAGGGCAACATCAACATTATGAAATTTGGCGTAGTAGTTTTTCCGGGCAGTAATTGCGATAGAGATATGATAGAGACTTTAAAAAATGATCTCGGGCAAGAAGTAATTGAATTGTGGCATAAGGACAAAGACCTTAGCATGTTCAACACAGAAGACTGTATTGTATTGCCCGGCGGTTTTAGTTATGGTGATTACCTGCGTTGTGGTGCTATTGCTAAATTTAGCCCCATGATGCAAAGTGTAATTGAATTTGCCAAACAGGGAGGTAAAGTATTGGGTATCTGCAATGGCTTCCAGATTTTATGCGAATGTGGGCTATTGCCCGGTATATTATTGCGCAATAGCCACCAGCAATTTGTATGTAAAAACGTTTTTATAAAAGAAGCTGCATCCGACACTTGTATGGCTTTAAAAATTCCGGTAGCCCATGGCGAAGGAAGGTATTTTGCCGACAATAAAACTTTGGAAGAACTAGAAATGCACCGGCAAATCATTTATCGTTATTGCGACGAAAAATGTGTAGTTAACAGCGATAGTAATCCTAACGGAGCTATACATAATATTGCAGGTATCTGTAACAAGGAAAGAAATGTATATGGCATGATGCCGCATCCTGAAAGGGCCTGCAGCAACGCATTGGGCAATGTAGATGGCAGAAAGATATTTGCTCACTTATTTGGAATCAATTAAATTTCCTGTAAATAGCCCAACTAATTAACACTGTTTAACATCTTAAAAAACTAATTGGTCGTTTATTTGTAAATACAATTCAAAGACTAAAAATGAAAAAAATATTTACTGTTATTTTACTGATGGGTTTGGTTAACGCAGCAATCGCACAACAAAAAATAAGCTGGAGTTTTGTTGCAAAAAAAATCAGTAATAACTCTTACGTGTTGCACATGACAGCTACTCCTCCAATTGGCTGGCATATATATTCCCAAACAACTCCTGAGGGAGGGCCGATACCTACTGAATTTAAATTTACAAACAATGCACTATTAACTGTGGCAGCTGCAAAGCCTAAAGAAGTGGGCAAATTAATAACCTATTTTGACAAGAATTTTAAAGTAGATGTAAAATATTTTGAAGGCAAAGTTGATTTTGTAAAAACTGTAACGGTTAAAGGAAAAATAAAAACCAATATCAGCGGTATGGTTGAATCAATGATCTGTAACGACAGGACCTGTATGCCCCCAACAACTGAAAAATTCAATATCGCACTTAATTAGTGGAATAAATATTTGAGATGATAAAGCATAAATTATTATTTATAGTGAGTTTATTTTTAACCCTCACTATAGCTGCACAGGATCAACAACCTGTGCAGTTTGATTTTAATAAGGAAGATAACGGCAAAGGGGAGTTCATACTAAAAATAACCGCAAAGCCTGCACCTGGGGTAAAGCTTTTTTCTATCCAAAAAATTTCCGGCGACCTGCCTGTATTCACAGTTGTTAGTTTTGATTCCGCCATAAAAAAATATTTACAGGATAGTCTTGTTGAAACCGGTAACCTGCAAACAGAAAAAGAGGCTTCGCTTGATAATGCAGCAATAAAATATTATACAGATTCATTGCAATGGAAGCAAAAAATTAAATTAGTTTCCGGAGATAGCCCACGTATTGTTGGTGCTATAAATTATTATTATAAAAAAGGAGAGCGTGTAGAATCGGGTGAAAAAAGGATCAGCATGCAATTTGACTTTAAAGAGTCTCCATTTACCTTAACAATTCCTATTGCTACAGATACCAGCTTCGAAAACAAATCATGGATGCTTTTATTGCTCTTAGGCATGGGAGCCGGGTTGCTGGCCTTTATTACGCCTTGTGTTTATGCCTTGGTACCGGTTACAGTGAGCTTATTTTTGAAAAGAAGCAAAACTGCTTTGCAGGGCAGAAAAAATGTGTTGTTTTATGCATTGTCCATTATACTAATTTACACTGCTATCGGTTCACTGGCATCAGTGGTGCCTAAAACATTCTGGAATAATTTATCTACCCACTGGATATTTAATTTGTTTTTATTTTTAATGTTCCTCATTTTCGGCCTGTCTTTTTTAGGCGCATTTGATATCAATTTACCGTCTTCCTGGGCTAATAAACTGGATAGCAAATCTAACTCAAACAGCTATGCAGGGATTTTCTTTATGGCCTTTACCCTGGTAGTAGTTTCCTTTAGTTGTACGGGTAATTTTGTTGCTTCTATATTGGGATTGGCTGGAGGAAAGGCGGGTAACCTAGGGCCCGTGAGTGGTATGTTTGGTTTTGGTTTTGGCCTCGCCTTTCCATTTATAATTTTTGCTTTCTTTCCAAAACTGTTAACAGTTTTGACAAAAAGCGGTGGCTGGCAAAATGCGCTGAAAGTATCACTTGGATTTATTGAACTGGCTTTTGCCTTAAAATTTTTAAGCAATGTAGATGTAGCAAAAAATTTACGGATACTGGATAGGGAGGTTTTTATAGTATTGTGGGTAGTGCTATTTTCTTTGCTCGGTTTTTATTTGTTAGGAAAATTAAAATTCAAACATGACAGTGAGTTACCAAAAAATGATTGGGGATTGGAATACATTCCGATTCCAAGGTTGTTGCTGGCAATTGCATCATTGGCCTTTTCATTGTACCTGATTCCTGGATTGTGGGGAGCACCGTTAAATGCAGTGTCAGCCTTTGTTCCGGCCGCCGGCACACAAGATTTTATATTGTACAATCAAACGGAAAAGTCTTCTTTTTTCATTAATACTACACCCGGTCCCTCAGCAGCTTTGCCACCTGTAAAATATGTAAAGCGTTTAAGTAATTATGAGCCACTGGCTGCCAAACAAAATAACCTTACCATTTATTATGACTATAAAGAAGCACAGGCTGCCGCCAAAATACTGAATAAGCCAATCATGATAGATTTTACAGGTATACAATGTGTGAACTGCAGAAAATTTGAAGCATCCATTTGGCCAGACCCTGCCGTAATATCAAAAATGAAAAATCAATTTGTGCTTGTTTCTTTATTCAGCGATTATGATGATGAAGAATTACCCGACAATGAAAAGTTTTTTTCCAAAGTTTTAAATGGAGAGGTGGTAACTGTTGGTGACAAAAACGAAGACCTGCAACAGCAACTTATCCAGGCATCGGGACAACCAAATTATGTATTTGTAGATATTGAAGGTAAATTGTTGGTACCTGGAGGATATGGATACGATCCTACTAAAGGTGCCAAAGAGTTTTCGGCTCATCTCGATAAAGTATTGGAAATATTTAAAAAACAATCTCATTAATTTTATTCTTTGTAAAAAATAAAACCCTTCAATTGAAGGATTTTATTTTGTTATACGGGGGTTACAAAAAAGTATACTACAATGCAATTTGTTTTTCAGCCATCATTTTGCGCATATTGATCAAGCCATAGCGCATACGGCCTAAAGCTGTGTTAATACTGCATTTGGTAAGATCGGCAATTTCTTTAAAACTAAGGTCAGCATAGTGGCGCATAATGATCACTTCACGTTGGTCTTCGGGCAACATGTCAATCATTCTGCGAACCCTGTCATGACTTTGGTTTTGCATCATACGGTGTTCTGCACTTGGTTCTGAAAAATTCAGTACTTCAAAAATGTCACGGTCATCGCTGGTTTTAATGCTCGGACTACGCTTAACTTTTCTGAAATGATCTACACAAAGATTGTGTGCGATACGCAGTGCCCAAGGCAAAAATTTACCCTCATCAGTATATCGACCGCCTCTAAGCGTATCAATAATACGGATAAACACATCCTGAAACAGGTCTTCTGCCAAGTACTTGTCTTTTACAAGTAAATAAATTGAGGTGTAAATTCGGTCCTTGTAACGTGTTACAAGTGTTGAAAGAGCGTCAGTGTCTCCATCCATGTAAAGATGTACTAACTGCTGGTCGGTTAAATTGATAAGGCATTTCATAAACTTCTACAGTTTTTGTTGGTTTAGGACTTTTGTTTGGAAACCAATAAGAGAGAATCGAGCGTAGAAGTTCTAATAGATAGGCGTTCAGGCTTTTCACTTTTAGTGGATATTGGAATGTGAAAATAGGAATAAAAATCTAATTGCCAAATTTTTCTTAAACTTTTTTTTTGCTGTATTGTTTTCTAAAAATAAGTCAAATAATTTACGATAACAGTTTGTTGCCAAATTTTGGGAAGATTTTCACAATAGTAATGCATGCAAAAAGAACAGAGTATTTTTGTACATATTTATGACTACAACAAGAGCGATCAAAAAGAAAGAAGAAATTATATCAGCAACCAGTACTGATGGAATATTAATAAAAGGAGCAAGGGTACATAATCTTAAAGATGTAACGGTAACGATACCACGCAATAAACTGGTGGTAGTTACCGGCGTTTCAGGCTCTGGTAAATCTTCCTTAACAATTGATACTTTATTTGCAGAAGGTCAACGGCGTTATGCAGAAAGTCTGAGTGCTTATGCACGTCAGTTTATGCAACGCATGAACAAGCCTGATGTGGACTATATAAAAGGCTTGTGCCCTGCTATTGCCATTGAGCAAAAAGTAATTACACGTACACCAAGAAGTACGGTGGGGAGTATGACGGAAATATATGATTACCTGCGCTTGCTGTTTGCAAAAACCGGTAAAACTATTTCGCCGGTTAGCGGGCGGGAAGTTAAAAAAGAAGATGTGACGGATGTAGTTAAAGCCATTGTACTTTTAAAAGAAGGAGATAAGGTGTTAGTATTGGTTCCTTTTAAACTGCATGCCAATAGGGATATAAAAGAAGAGTTAAGTATATTATTGCAAAAAGGGTTTTCGAGAATGTACATCGGCAAGGAAATTTTAAGAATTGAAGATTTACTCGAATCTGATAAACTACTTTCTCTTAAGAATATAAAATCTACTTTTCTTTTAGTAGACAGGTTAATAGTTAAACCATTTGATGAAGATGATAAACATCGTATAAGCGATTCTGTTGGTATTGCTTTTTATGAAGGCGAAGGAACGTTGATACTGGAAGTGAACGAAAAAAAATTGTTGCATTTTAGTAATAAATTTGACTTAGATGGGATTCAGTTTGAAGAACCTGTTCCAAATTTGTTTTCTTTTAATAATCCTTTTGGTGCCTGCCCCACCTGCGAAGGATTTTCGCTGGTGTTGGGTATTGATCCTGACCTTGTGATACCCAACAAACAGTTAAGTGTATACGAAGGTGCTGTGGCTCCCTGGAAAGGCGATAAGTTAGGCTTATGGAAAGAGCAATTTATAAGGGCTGCAAAGAATTTTAATTTCCCTATCCATACCCCCATCATTGATCTTACAAAAGAACAATACAATCTTTTGTGGCAGGGTAATAGTTATGCCAATGGTATTGATGATTTTTTTAAAGAGGTAGAACAAAATTTATACAAAGTTCAATACAGGGTTTTATTGAGCCGCTACAGGGGCAAAACGCTTTGCCCGGATTGTAAAGGTTACCGGCTGCGTAAAGAGGCACTCTTTGTAAAAGTTACCGATAAACATATCGGCGAACTATGCGAAATGCCGGTTAAAGACCTACAGGTTTGGTTCACTAAATTAAAGCTTAGCGACTACGATCAAAAAGTAGCCAAAAGAATTTTAATAGAAATTCATCACCGCATTAAAACATTGATAGACGTTGGGCTGGGTTACCTTACTTTAAACAGATTAGCCAATTCTTTGAGCGGTGGAGAAAGCCAACGGATACAATTAACTAGAAGCTTGGGTAGCAACCTTACCAGTTCTTTATACATTTTAGATGAGCCATCCATTGGCTTGCATAGCAGAGATACGGAAAGGTTGATAAGGGTGTTAAAAGAATTAAGAGATTTGGGAAATACTGTAGTTGTTGTAGAGCATGATGAAATGATGATGAGAGAAGCTGATTACATAATTGATATGGGGCCACTGGCAAGCCATTTAGGTGGAGAAGTAGTGGCAGCAGGCAATTACAAAGAATTAATAACCGATAAAAACAGCCTGACAGGAA
>JANYFT010000444.1 GCA_025359625.1 Ferruginibacter sp. | reverse complement strand
GTCAATTTGCGTGGGTTTTCCAATGAGGTTAGTAATGATTCTTTTTAATTGCCTTATGATAATTTTTCAACCGGTTTATCAGTATCTGTAAAGATTTCTTTATAACATATTATTCTCCAGGGGTCTAAAAAAATAAAACCGTAAAGCAGTATTAGATAAACGTATAATAATACCTAATAGCGTTTTCAGAAATATCTATATTTAGCCAATTGTATTTTTACCAGCCAATGTCATTGAGTAGAGTATCAAAAACGGTTGTATGAATGAACTAAATCTCTAAATATCGGTAGTTAATCATCACTTAATTAAAAGAAATAAATAGGTAATAAAGGCTTACTTCCTAAATAAACAGACATAAAAAACGATTGCCCAATAAATCCGCTTCACAGCTATATGAACAGTTTACAATTGACAGACTACTTGGTTTTCTTATTTTATTTTTTGTTAGTTAGCAGTTACGGTGTATGGATATACCGTCGAAAAAAAAATACAGAAGCAAACATCAAAGATTATTTTTTGGCGGAAGGGGCGCTAACGTGGTGGGCTATCGGTGCTACACTCATTGCCTCCAATATTTCAGCGGAACAATTTGTAGTAATGAGTGGCGAAGGTTTTTTTGTGGGCATTTCTGTAGCAGCTTACGAATGGATAGCTGCTATATCATTAATCATTACTGCCATCTGGTTTATACCTATCTATCTCAAAAATAAAATTTACACTATGTCGCAATTTTTAACAATGCGGTATAATGAAACAGTGGCACTCATCATTGCGAATGTTGCTAACGGCTTTGTATGTACGTTTTTGGTAAAGTTTTGGGGTTTAAAATTAAATGCATGGATCAAAATTTATTAACTATGAATGATATGATGACCTTGCCTTATGTGCAAAGGATGGAAGTTTTATTTTTTAAACTGTTTTTAGCAAAACCAAAATTGGTTGTCCGTTCCCCTGGCCGTGTTAATATTATTGGGGAGCATACAGATTATAATGATGGTTTTGTATTGCCAGCCAGTATAAATATGTATGCCTATGTGGCGGTTGATAAAAGCAGGGATGGTAAAATTCATTTGTATTCATCTGAGTATAAACAACAGTTTGTTACTGATAAAAGTAATGTTGGTTGCAAGCTGAACAGTTGGACAGATTATGTTCTTGGTATTGTTGACCAGTTGAAAAAAAATGGACATGATATTGGCGGTTTTAACCTGCTGCTTGGTGGCAACCTGCCCATAGGTGCAGGTATGTCGTCTTCAGCCGCTGTTGAGTGTGCTGTAATATTTGCTTTAAATGAATTGTTTCATTTAAAACTTGAAAAAATTGATATGGTAAAACTGGCACAAAAGGCGGAACATCATTTCACCGGGGTTCAATGTGGTATCATGGATATGTTTGCCAGTATGTTTGGAAAAAAGGGACAGGTGATAAAATTAGATTGCCGTAGCCTTGAGTATGAATATGTGCCTTTTGATTTGAAGGGAATAAAAATTGTTTTGTTCAACACAAATGTGAAACATTCGCTTGCTGCCACTGCTTACAATGAACGCAGGCAGCAATGTGAACGGGGGGTGGCCTGGGTAAAAGAATCATTTCCAGAAGTCAATTCTTTACGGGATGTATCAATGGATATGCTGCAAGAAAATGTGGCAACAAGAGATGCATTGATTTACCAGCGTTGCAAATATGTAGTTGATGAAAATTTGCGGTTGTTACAGGCTTGTGAAGATTTAGAAAATGGGGATGTAAAGGCATTGGGCAAAAAAATGTTTCAAACACATGAAGGGCTGAGCAAAGAATATGAAGTAAGCTGCAAAGAGCTTGATTTTTTGGTGAATAGTGTAAAGGATAACCCGGATGTTTTGGGTGCAAGAATGATGGGTGGTGGTTTTGGCGGCTGTACTATAAATTTAGTAAGGGAAGAAGCTATACCAGTATTGGCGGAGCGATTAAAGAAAGAATATTTTAACGCATTGGGGCTTACGCTTACTGTTTACACAGGGCAAATTGAAAATGGAACTGAAAAAATAATTTTATAAAAGATGTTTGAGTTTAATTTATAGAAACATTCGCATACAAGATTAAATATTTTAACTGGCGAATGGATACTCGTGTCCCCCCATTGGACTAAAAGGCCTTGGCAGGGCAAAATAGAATCGCCTTCTCCCGTATACCGCTCTCTTTAAGATAAGGATTGTTATTTATGCCCTGGCAATAAAAGGGCAGACGGTGCAAGTAACCCAATTTATTGTGGCACCCTATGCTTTTTAAAAAATTTCGAAGGGTAATTAATACATGGAAGTATTGTTTCGGATGTAATGCTTCAGTATAGGCGCAGTTAAACCCGGCACAGTACACCCATCTTATTTCTTTTACGCCTCCGGCAAATAAGGCAGGAGAACTGCACCGAACAAATATATTGGTCATTGAGATTGGCTTTCCGAAAAAATCGGGACCGGCTGTACCTCACCAA
>JANYFT010000443.1 GCA_025359625.1 Ferruginibacter sp. | reverse complement strand
AAAAACCCGGCTTTTCCACAGGTCTCTTTCGATAAATTAAAATCGCTTACCATTACAGGGTTAAAAGCAAATGAAAAAAGCGCTCCCGCTATCGCTGCAAGGGTTAACACAGCTTTAAGCTATGGCAAACAAACGGCAATGGGCGAGTTTACAACAGAAGAAAGTGTAAAGGGCTTAACATTAAATGATGTAAAAGAAGCTTACAAAAATTACATTACCCCATCCCGCTCTTATTTAACTTTTGTAGGTGATATTACTCCGGACGCTGCAAAAGCTTTGGCTACAAAAGCATTTGCTAACTGGACAGGAAAAAAATTAGTCCTTCCTGCTATTCCGCTTG
The DNA here is from genome assembly GCA_025359625.1 of Ferruginibacter sp. GTDB lineage: Bacteria > Bacteroidota > Bacteroidia > Chitinophagales > Chitinophagaceae > Ferruginibacter. The sequence continues at coordinate 3,043 of JANYFT010000443.1, read as the reverse complement.
TAAAAAATCCTGCTAAAACAGAAATTGATTTTGTCGATCTTCCTACTGCCGTACAAGGCGAATTGAATATAGGCAACCTGGTAAATAATCCAATGAACAATAAAGATTATCATGCAATATTGGTGGCCAATCAAATATTGGGCGGCGGACCAGAAAGCAAATTGTTTATGAACCTGCGGGAAAAACATGGTTTTACTTATGGCAGTTATTCCAGAATTGGCAGTGGCCGTTTTCAAAGCATGTTTACTGCAAGCGCCGCTGTACGCACCGATAAAGTGGATAGTGCCGCAGCAGAAATATTTGGGGAAATATTAAACATGAGAGATGGAAAAATCACACAGGAAGAACTGACTATTGCCAAAGCAAAATACAATGGTTCTTTTGCTTTAGGTATGGAAGACCCTGCACGTACAGCCACCTACGCTTCCAATATTTTAATCAATAATCTTCCCAAAGATTTTTATAAAACTTATTTGCAAAAAATAAACGCTGTTACTTTAACGAACCTTAAAAATGTAGCCAATACTTATTTTAACGAAAGCAATTCAAGGATTGTAATTGTTGGAAACGGTACTACCATTTTACCAAAATTAATGAGGCTGGGCTACCCCATTAAAAAATTCGATCGATATGCCGATCCGGTGGTAGAAAAAGCAACTGATGCAAAAGGTAATGAGACAGCTAAAAATAACAATAGTATATCTGCTTCAGAAATTATAGAAAGCTATTTAAAAGCTATTGGTGGCAAAGAAGAAGTTAAAAAGGTAACCAGCATAAATGCTGTTGTAGGTCTGGAAATGATGGGCCGTACCTTTGAGGGCATAGAGAAAAAAATGAACCCTAACCTGCAAATGATGGAATTAAAAATGGGTACCATGACGGTGATGAAATCTGTGTTTGATGGCAAATCAGGTTTCCAGCAGCAGGGACCTCAAAAGAAAGATCTTTCAGCAAAAGAAATTAAAGAAGCATTGGATGATAAGGGGGTTATTCCGCAATTGTATTACATCACCAATTCAGAGTATAAAACCGATTATCTCGGTTTAGGTAAGGTAGATGATGAAGAAACCTATCGTTTAAAAGTAATAATGCCCAGCGGAAAAACATCTTTACAGGAATACTCCATAAAAACCGGGCTGCTCTTAAAAGAAGAAACGACTTCTGTGCAGGGAGATGCCGAAATACCTATGACGGTGGAGTATAAAAATTATAAGAAATTTGGGGCACTCTTATTACCAACTGAAATAAACAGGAATGCAGGCGGCCAGGAAATACCTTTTAAGTACACTGATATCAAATTAAATGAAGGCGTTTCAAACGCAGATTTTAAATAAAAAACAGCATGCCAAAATAAATCCATCTTTTACAGGGTGGATTTTTTTGTATGAATTATTTTATTCACAACGTGGTGTAAATTGGAGTAAGAATTTCTAAACGACCTTTAACAAAAAAATAGGCATTATATTCGCTACATCAATTTTGAATTAATTTTATTTGCCATTAAACTTTAAAAACATGGAAGCAGCAAAACCCCAAATATTATTGTGTGAAGATGATACTAACCTTGGCATGGTATTAAAAAATTACCTGGAGTTGAATGATTATGAAGTGATATTGGAAAGAGACGGACGCCTTGGCCTGGCAGCTTTTCAGCGGGAAAAATTTGATATCTGCCTGTTGGATGTAATGATGCCCAATATGGATGGATTTACCCTGGCAGAAGAAATACGTGACATCAATCCTGATGTTCCATTATTCTTTTTATCGGCCAAAACAATGAAAGATGATATTATACAGGGCTACAAATTAGGTGCAGATGATTACATCACCAAACCTTTTGACAGTGAAGTATTGTTGCTGAAAATAAAAGCCATCTTAAAGCGCAATGAAGAAATGCACCGGGAAGAAGTGAATGCAGAATTTGATATGGGTAAGTACCATTTCAATCCACGTTTGAGAGAACTTATTTTTGAAGGAAAAGTACAAACGCTTTCTCCCAAAGAAAATGAGTTACTAAAAATGTTATGTGAGTATAAAAATGACCTGTTGCAAAGGGAAATTGCTTTAAAGAAAATCTGGGGCAGCGATACTTATTTCAATGGCCGCAGTATGGACGTATACATTGCAAAACTGCGCAAATATTTAAAAGAAGACAGTACCATCGAAATTGTAAATATCCATGGCAACGGATTTAGATTAGTGGCTGCGTAAAATAAAAATTATCATCATAAAAAGAAAGCTGGACCTAAAAGCCAGCTTTTTTTATAGAGGTATATTATTGTTGGTAAATGCTGCAAAACCTCTCAAGGAAAAAGAAATAAGGCAGTAAATATCACACCAGCCCTTTCCTGATTGCAATTGAGATCAGTTCTGTATTTCGTTTAACGCCTGTTTTCCTAATCATGTTTCTTCGGTGGGTATCAATGGTATTTTTACTTAAAAAAAGAATGGCGGCTATTTCGGCACTTGACCTGCCATTTACCAAATGAAGTAAAACGTCTTTTTCCCTTTTGCTGAGTATGTCTTTTGCTTCGCTGAATTTTGTTTTCACTTTAACATCAACAAAAGAAGGTTCGCCATCAAGGCCAATGAATGATAAAATTGGCTTGCCTTCTTTTTTAATATGAGTAATATCTGTGTGTACCACAAATGACCTTAATACTTCTCCTCCGATAGCCATTTCAATAGTGATGGATTGTTGCAATATTCTTATGTAGTTGCCGTCCGCTTTTCTAATTCTGTAATCATACCTCATCTTGTATTTAGGTATTTTTTCTTTTGATAAAGATTGGAGAAATTGGGTAGCGGCTTGTTCAAAATCAAGGAACCATGCAACATCCTCCGGATGTATGTTTGCCATTACAAATGGAATATTAAAATGTGCCGGATCGCAACCCAGCAGCATTTTTATTTCAGGACTTACAAATTCAATATCTCCCATCCTTACATTAAAAACAAAGTAATAATTATCTCCTACACTGAAGATATTATTTAGTTTATGCAGCTCTATATTGGCAAAAGGAGTTGGTTGACTTGTGTCAAT
>JANYFT010000424.1 GCA_025359625.1 Ferruginibacter sp. | reverse complement strand
CAAGCGTAAAATTTAACTCCATGTTGCAAAGATATTTTCCTTCAATAGTAATTAGGTAACAATCGCAAAGAATAATTTTGTACTATGGAAAAAGTAGAATGGAAAGTAGAGGGAATGGACTGTACCAATTGTGCGCTCACGATTTCAAAATATCTCAATAAAGAAGGGCTTAAAAATGTAAAAGTAAATTTCATTGGCGGCGATGTGAGTTTTGAGTTGAATGAAAGTAAGTCAAAAGAACAATTAACAAAAGGCATTACCCACCTGGGTTACACAGTTGTGAACGAATTACCGATTGGTAATAATAAAAACCCTTCTAAACTTTTCACCAATCATTTACAAAGATTTCTGTTTTGTTTACCGTTCACCGCCATACTGATGTTGCACATGTTACCATGGCACATTCATTTTTTAATGAACCCTTGGATACAACTGGGTATCTGTTTGCCTGTTTATTTTGTTGGCATGGGATATTTTGGCGTGAGTGCCGTTAAAAGTTTGGCTCGGGGCATACCGAATATGAATGTGCTGATTGCCATTGGCGCTACGGCAGCATTTGTATACAGCCTGATTGGCACCATCGGTAATTTTGGAATGGACTATGTGTTTTATGAAACTGCTGCCACTATAATTACGCTGGTATTTTTGGGAGAATGGGTAGAACATAAATCTGTTGCCACAACGCAAAGAGAATTAAACAAATTAGCCGCACAGCAAAAATTGATGGCCAATATGATTGCTTTTGACGATGAACATAAAGAAAATATTTTCCCGGTAGAGAATACACAACTTCGTGTGGGTGATTTAATATTGATAAAAAGTGGCGAACAGGTGCCCATGGATTGCAAAATATTATGGGGTGATGCTCATGTAAATGAAGCGTTGTTAACAGGTGAAAGCATGCCCGTACATAAACAAAAAAAAGAAGTGCTCATAGGAGGAAGTCTTTTAACTGATGGCACGGTAAAAGCACAGGTAACCGCTACTGGCAAAGACACAGTGCTGAGTAATATTTTAAACCTTGTAAAACAGGCACAAGGCGAAAAGCCACCTATTCAACAACTGGCAGATAAAATCAGCGCCATATTTGTACCGGTAGTATTGGGTATTTCCGCATTTACTTTTTTAATAAATTATTTTGTTGCTGATGTAAATGCTACCAGTTCTTTAATGAGAAGCATTGCAGTATTGGTGATAAGTTGCCCTTGTGCTATGGGTCTTGCAACACCCGCTGCTATTGCAGTTGGGCTGGGCAGGGCTGCAAAAAACGGCATCCTGTTCCGCAATGCAAAAAGCCTGGAATTGTTTAAAGATATTAAAACTGTCGTATTTGATAAAACCGGCACCCTTACTAAAGGCCAATTTACCATCACTGGTTTTCAATCAAAGGTTTTGCAAGAAGATGAATTTAAGCGCATTGTTTTTTCATTGGAAAAGTATTCCAATCATCCCATTGCAAAAGCAATCACCAATAATTGGAAAATAAATAATGCCATTGTTTGGAAAAAAATTGAAGAAGTAAAAGGTGTTGGGATGAGGGCTGAGGATGGGGAAGGAAATATTTACCAGTTAGGTAACACAAGTTCCGTTTCATTAACTATAAATAAAGAACAGCATACTGCTTACCTGCTAAAAAATAATGAACTGATCGGCTGGCTTGATATGGATGATGAGATAAGAGAAGAATCCAAACACGTGATCAGTTATCTGCATTCAAAAAATATTAAAACAATTTTATTAAGTGGTGATAGTTGGGAAAGATGTAAAGAAGTTGCCGATGCTACAGGCATAGATGAAGTGTTGGCGCAAAAAAAACCGGAAGAAAAATTGCAGATCATTGAACAACTAAATAATACCAATCCAACTGCAATGGCAGGTGATGGTATTAATGATGCTCCGGCATTGGCCAAAGCCACCATCGGCATATCGATGAGTGATGCTTCGCAATTAGCGATGCAAACTGCACAGGTTGTTTTGATGAACAAGGGAATCCAGCATTTACCATTGGCATTGGGTTTAGGTAAGCATACTTTTACCACCATCAGGCAAAATCTATTCTGGGCCTTTGTTTACAATATTGTAGCTATACCAATTGCTGCCGTTGGTTTATTACACCCTGGCATAGCCGCACTGGCAATGGGTTTTAGCGATGTGGTACTCGCTATCAATTCGATAAGGCTGAAGTATAAAAAAGTACTTTAAAATGGTTATATTTGAGTAGAAAAAATCAGTTTATTATGGTAACGTTTTCAGATATAGGTGATAGGGCAACTTCCTTAGATATTGATGAAATGGAGGAATTAAAGGAAATTATTTCTAAAGTATTGATTGAAAAAAGAAGAGAAGAAATTTTACGAAATCATGAAGAAAGTAAAGAACTTTACTCTATAGGTAAATTAAAGTTCTACGATAATTCTACGGATATATTAAATGCCCTAAACGAAGAATGATAAAAGTAGCCTATAGTCCTGCTTTCAGCAGGACCTATAAAAAATTTATTAAAACCCAACCAGGCAAAAAGCAGCTGTTTCAAGATAAACTGAGTTTGTTTATTAATGACCCCTATCATCCGCAACTTCGCACACATAAATTAAAAGGCATTTTAAAAGATCTTATGGCTTTCAGTATTGATTATGATTTGAGGGTTATTTTTTATTTTACTTCTGCAACAGAAGTGATATTAGAAGATATTGGAAATCATAATGAAGTTTATTAAAAATTGTACTTTGTCATCTATCCACATCCATCAAATTCTACAACAATACTGGGGTTATGATAATTTCCGGCCTTTGCAGGAAGATATCATTAATGCGGTATTGCAGGGAAAAGATACTCTGGCTTTGTTACCGACTGGTGGTGGTAAATCCATTTGTTTTCAGGTGCCTGCCCTGGCTAAAGATGGCTTATGCCTCGTGATCAGTCCGCTGATTGCATTAATGAAAGACCAGGTTCAAAATTTAAAAAACAAAGGCATACCTGCATTGTCCATTTATAGTGGCATGAGTTTTTT
>JANYFT010000352.1 GCA_025359625.1 Ferruginibacter sp. | reverse complement strand
GTAAAACGCATTTTAGTAGAAAAAAAGGAAGGCGAAAAAAAATTAAATGCCCTAGGAGTAGAGTTGGAAAATGGTGAAATACTAAAGGCAAAAAGAATCATCTCCAACACAGACCCGACCGCAACTTTTAAGATGGTAGGTACAGAAAACCTGAGCCAGAAATTGCAGGCAAAATTGGCTAAAACACGTTACTCGGTAACATCACTGATGTTCTTTTTAACGGTGGATATGGATGTACGCAAAGCGGGCATGGATTCAGGAAATATCTGGATGATGCCCGACCGTGATATGGATGATCTGCATGAAGATCTTGCTGAAGTGGATATATTGGCAACGGATGAATTTTCAGGACTGTTTATTAGTTGTTCCTCCCTTAAAGATCCTTCCAGTTATAATGGCCGGCATCATACAATTGAAGTGGTTACATTTATAGACTATGATTCCTTTAGAGCAAAACTTAACAACAACGATAAAGATTCGGAAGCGTATAAAAATTTTAAGGATCGGCTTTGCCAAAAATTAGTGAATACACTTGAAAAAGTGGTGCCGGGTATCGGGAATAATATTGTTCAAATACAATTGGGTACACCACTTACAAACGAGCATTATATTAAGTCAACTAAAGGCAATGTTTACGGCACTGAAAAAGGGTTTTATCAAACTGGCCCTTTTTCATTTACTGCTAAAACCGAAATAGAAAACCTGTATATGTGCGGCGCAAGTATTATGGCGCATGGTGTAGCAGGAGCTGCTTACTCCGGCGTAAAGACGGCTGCTTTAATTTTAAATTGTAAAGAAGATGATCTAATAAAACCGGATGCATCACAAAATGTACAAATTTATGATGCAGAAGACAATACCCATTGGCCGGAATGGTTGCATCAGAAAATGGCGGATAAAAAAAGGCGGGACAGCATTAAGATTACTACGTTATTGAAACCAGTATAAAACTATGCTGAATGCTGTTGTAATTGTTGTAGATAAGTACATTTTTATACCCTGTTTTAACAGCAGCTTTTTTAATCATGTGCTCCGGGATAGTTTGTTTTTGAAGTATGTCGCAACAAAGCCAAAGCCCCATTGAAGTTGCAGTAGGATATTCACCGCACATGTGCTTAAACCTGGCAATGGTAACGTCATTGTCCATTAATGATTCGCAGCAGGAATAGTATTTTAATAACCGGTTATCTCCATTTTCACCAGTCAGTAATACATCCATTTTTTCACCGGCAGGTAAATATTTTTTTATAAAGCCGAATAATTTTTCTTTCATGATGGATTCATCTGTAGTATGCAAAGTTTCTACCGCTTGTACTTTTACAATAGCACCCGTTTCATTTCCATTTACCAAAAACATGCTGGCAGCTTCGCCTGCAATATGGCCGGGTGAATTGGTTGTATATAAATTTTTATTTGAAATGGTTTCCATTTTATGGCAACCACTTTTTTCTTCAATATTATAATTAAACAGAGAGATGTCATCCACGGCACCCAAGAGGAAACTGCTTAAAGGGTTTTCATTTATCATCATGCCTGCATCAATCATAGCATATTCAAATGCAAGCCCAAGTTGCGAATGGGTAATATTATAACCATGGTTTTTTGTAAGCAATCCTATTTGTGCAGCAACAGCATTGGGTGTGCTTTGTACAAAATTTATGGGCGTTAGCAAGCCTTCATTATAGTCAATGATCTGGTTCATAAATTTTACGCAATCTTCTTTGCCGCCATTTACGGTTGCAACAATAATACCATCGGATGTAGGATTGTTTTGAAGCAGCGGCATAGCAGCACCAACACCCATCCTTACGGCTTTACCCATTCTTCGCAAAATCCCCGGAGGAATACCATCATACCTTGGTTCAATTGCGAGCAATTTCCTGTCTGCTGGTTCATGCAATTTATTTAAATCAACATCATGGAATGTTTGCTGGGGCGATATGCAGGATGATTGATGTATATAAAACATGGTATCAGGCTTTAGAAAAAATCAATGAGGAACAATTGCCGCCAAACCCAAATGAATTGGACATAATATGTGTTAACGGAGTTTTTTTATACAATTGAAAAGGCACCAACTTTGTTGTTGCTATGGGGTTGGTAAAATGAAGACCGGTATACAATTCCTGCTCTGCTAAATTTAAAATACAATACACTGCTTCAATGGCGCCTGCAGCACCCAGGGTATGTCCCGTGTTTGCTTTAGTGGATGTAAACGCAGGAACTTTTTCAAACAGGCGTAGCATCGCAATACTTTCTACCTTATCATTATTTTCTGTGCCAGTGCCATGCGCATTAACGAAATCAATTTGCGATGGATTCAACTTTGCTGATGCCAGAGCATCCTTCATTGCTCTAAAAGGACCATCGCCATTATCAGACAAAGAAGAAGCATGAAAAGCATCATTGGCATTTGAATAACCACTTAGTGAGGCATATATTTTTTTGTCGCGGACATCTTCCTCTTTTTCCAACACAAGAAATGCAGCGCCTTCTCCCAGGTTCAATCCTTTACGGTCTTCGTCAAAAGGGGTGCAATGTTCCGTTGATAAAATATGCAATGCATTAAATCCGTTGATGGTAAATTTTGCCAGGCTATCGAAGCCGCCTACAATGGCCCTGCGTGCTCTGCCGCTCCTGATAAGTCTTGCGCCATACATGATGGCATTGGCAGAAGATGAACAGGCGGTATTGATTGTATTGACAGGTCCGCCAATGGAAAAATAGTTTTGCAGGTACATACAGGTAGTTGCAAAATCATAGGAAGCAAGGTATTCAGAACCAGGTGTATCCTTTTGAGAATCCATGTACATTTCATCTGTTAAGCACATCCCACCAACTGTGCTTGCGCCAACAAGTGCTGTGCCTGAAGATGACATGTCAGCATTGCTTAACCCGCTATCAGCAAGTGCTTCATTAATGGCATGCAGTGCCAGCAAAGTTGTTCGGGTAATGCCGGGTTCGGGCGCTTTTAATTTTTCTTTTAGTGCTTCATTACTGATCTTTATTTCACCAACAGGAAGTACATCAGAAAATTTTGAAGGAAACATTTCCAGGCGGCTGATGCCACATTTACCTTCCATTAGTGATACACGGTTTTCTGCTACAGAATTGCCTATAGCACTTATCACACCTAAGCCGGTAACAACAATCCTGTTCAAAAAATATAATTTTTATGATGTAGTATTTAGTTTGTAAACTTTGCTATTGGTCATGATTTTTTAATAGCCGATCCTTTCGGGTCAAGATAAAGTAAAATATTTTTACACAGTTAAAAAATAAAAAATCAACAGCGCAAAATAAGTTTTGGCTAAAGCCTAATACAGAATTCATCTTCATCCACGAGCTAAAGCCCGTGGCAATTTATTTGCAAAATGAATACTCAATACTAATAGGCCATACTCAATACTAAATACTTAATACTTAATTATTTTGTTCGGTTCTTTTCAATATAGTCGGCCATGGTATTTATATCCACCAATATCTTTCTGCCTTCTTTCGGGTCTTCAATTACAATACCATACTCACGGTTAAGCAATACAATCAATTCAATGGAGTCAATAGAATCAAGTCCCAAACCTTCTCCAAACAAAGGCTCATCATCTTTAATATCTTCAGGATTTACAGATAGCAGGTTTAAAAATTCTACTATCTGTTTTTTTAACTGTGTTTTAAATTGAGTACTTTCCATAACAAATTTTTCAAATCAGGTTTTTTCTTTTTAAACCGAATAGTGCAATTAATTGAATTAATATAGTAATTGCCAATAAAGGTAAAATACTTATCAGAATATCTTTCAGTTTACCTCCTTCCAAAAATAATCCATAATATGCCTCTAAACACCAGTGCAGCGGAGATAATTTTATTACCTGCTGAAAAGATTCAGGCATTGCAAAACTCGGCACCAGTAATCCTCCGATGGCAGCCATCAATACAATGGATACGGCACCTATTCCGTTTGCCTGTTCCTGCGTTTTTGCAAATACGCCTACACAAACAGCAAAGCTTACCGCACACCAGCCACAAATAAAAGACACAATAAACAACCCTGCCAAGTCTGTAGGCAAATTTAACTTAGGCAATCCAATTATAGGAAACAACCAAATGCCAATTGCAAAAATTACGCAGGCCTGCAATAGCGTTACAAACAGGTAAGTAATTTGTTTAGAAAACAAGGCAAGAAAATAATTGGTGGGTAAAGTTTTCAGGCGGATAAAACTTCCGCTCAGTTTTTCTCTCACCACATTGCTGCCTAAAGAGATCACTACAAAAAACATTGCAAAAATTGTCCAGGCCGGGATATTGTGTTGCGTGGCATTCGGAATGGTCTTGCTTCCATCTCTTGAAATGGGCACTTCATTAATAGCAACCTGGTTATTGATAATTTCACTTTCCAAAGCGGGGGGCAGTTCTGTTTCATTTAAAGATAAGTAGATGCTTTTTAAAACCTGTTTGCTTTGTACCATTTGTAAAGTACTTCGTAAAGCGCCCTGTATCGATTGCCGGAAAGATGATTGCAATACCGGATGGTATAGCAGGGAGATAGGTTGCACACTGTCATTATTTATTTTTATGGTATCTGTTTGCAACCCTAAATTATTGAGTGCTTTTGCTGCGGTGGCTTTTGCCTTTGCATCTACCCTGGCTGAAAAATTGGGAGGAATGATGATAGCAACCAATGCATCTTTTTCATGCATCCTGTCTGATAGTTGTTTTTCTGTTTCGCCGGCAGTTACTTTTTTTACCTCAAACATACCTACTTTTTCAATAGCGGTTACCAACTCCCTGCTTGCATCACCGGTATCTTTATTACACAACAGCAGCGAGACTTTATTTTTATTGACCAGTTCAAACGTACTGTTTTGTGTAGCTGTAATTACAACCGCCAACACAATGGGCATTACAAACATCACTATCAGTCCAACCCTGTCACGGGTAAGTATTTGCAGGTCTTTCAATATGGTAGCCCAAAGTTTATACATCAGCTATCCCTGTACATTTTACCGGTTAAATGTATAAACAATCCTTCCAATCCTTCTTCCTTATATTCTGTCAGTAATTGAGTTAAAGAATCATGTACTATAATTTTTCCATCGTCAATCATCGCAATCTTGTTGCAAAGATCTTCTGCTTCGTTTAACTGGTGAGAAGTATAAATAAGTGTGGTGCCGTTATTGTTTAATTCTTTTAAATAGCTGATGATGGCCTGCCTTGTATGCACATCTACGCCTACGGTGGGTTCATCTAAAAATAAAATCCGGGGTGTATTCATTACCCCAATGGCCAAGTTTACCCGGCGCTTCATACCGCCAGAAAATTTTTCTACGGGTTTGTTGCGTACATCTGCAAGGCCCAGGACTTCTAATAATTCTTCAGATTTTTTTTTAATGACGGCTTTATCCATTCCCGACCAGGCACCAAAAAAATTCAGGTTTTCCACAGGGCTTAGTTCCTGGTAAAAAGAAAAATCCTGTGGTACAAATCCAAAAAGATTGTTGACTGTTTTCCTGTTGTTTATTACTTCATTGCCAAAAAGCCGGATGCTTCCCTGCTGATAATTGAGCAGGCCCGTCATGCAATTCATTAAAGTTGTTTTGCCTGCACCATTGGGGCCAAATAAGCCAAAACGTTCACCTGCGGCTACTTCCAGGTTAATAGTATTTAAACAGGAAGTTATCTGACCGGGATATTTGAATTCAAGATTTTGTATGCTTACTGCAACAGCGTTCATGAATTCCATTTTATTTTGGAGAGCGCCTCAAATGCTTTTTTTTCTATTTCGGATATTTGTAACAGGTAGTCGCCCATTACATCAAAGTCGGCTTGGCTGCCAATTCTGCCTTTGTAAATACCTGCGGCCTGCACGGCAGCATTGCGCCACATATCACCGGCCTGGGTAAATTTTTTTGATACTTCCAGTAAAGTATCGTTGGGGTAAAACGCATGTGCCTGTTGCAGAAAGGCAGCATAAATATACCTGAACCCACCGCCGCCTGTTCCTATTTCTTCCTGCATGCGTACCAGTTGCGCCAGGTACAAACCTGCTGTTTGCTGACCCAATTTATCCTTCCATTTTTTAATTTTTTTTCCGGTAGAGGCGATGCCTTTTACGCCTGCAATACTGCCCGGAATCCTGATCATGTGGTTCACATTTCTTTTGATGCCTGTTTCAATCGCTTTGCGTATCTGCTGATCCGTTATAATTTTATTTTCTTTTGGATAATAGATCTGGCCCCTTGGTGCCAATGCTCCTTTTGCAAACCGAACTCTTTCCAATTCGTAAGATGATAAAGAGGTTACGCCTTCCATAACAGGATCGCTGATCAGGTATTTGTCATCTTCTTTTCCATAAACAATAATGTTATGCGCATTAAAATGAAAACGATATTCTTTGGGAAAATACGTAAGGTAATAAACACCTACCTGGCAACCCACGGGCTGACCGGACTGCAAACATTCCTGTAAATATTTTTCTGCAGATTCTTTGGAGCTGAATTTTTTTCTTACAACCGGAATATCAAGTGCGTTGCAGGTTCTTTTAAAAATAAGTCCCGGCATGGTACGGAAAGCAATAGCAGGCCCCTTGTTTATTTTAAGAAACGGCACATACACAAAAAACAAACCCGATCCGATACCAAAGGCAAGGGGTTCCGTAATTTTATCTACGCCTATTGTTCGCAATAAATTGGTGGTCACTCCATTTTCGCAATGAGCAGCCTGTAAATGTTTAAATTCATGCTTCATGCACTGTCATGGTTTTTAATTCTTCTACACTTATATTAAATGCTTCAGCGTATTTAATTAATTTTTTTTCAGATAATTTTTTAAACACCACAGGTTTTAAATGTTGTTTGATGATCCATTTCCAAAAACCGGTGTAAGCCGAAACGATGCCAACATCCATTAACCTAAGTTCAATAAAAAATAAGATAGGGCTGGCTTCATTATTAAGTACTTTTTGCCTGGCATTTTCAATCCTTTGTTCAATATCTTCCCAAGCCAGGTCCAATGCCGTAGTTTTTACTTTCCAGCCAGTACTCAGTTCGGTAGTGTAGTTGCCGGCACTGTCAACTGCATATACTACCTCTTTGGTTAATTTATTCAGCGCACCATCATCCTGGGGAATATCTTCTTTTTTCATACATGCAATAGTTTATTATTTATAGTTTGCGGTTTTGAGTTCCTTTAATTTGTGATTTTAACCTTACCTGTTAACCAACAAGGTTGAAAAATTAATGTTATGGTTAGTAATAAAAACTTTGCTAAAGCAAAGCAAGCTTAAACCACGAACCATAAACCAAAAACAATAAAAGCCAAACCAAAACAGTTTCAGCAAACAGTCAGCATGCTATACATATAAGAAAAACGGGAACTTTCAGGAACAAGCAATAATATTTTATCACCGGCCTTTAGTTTTCCGCTATGAAATAATTCATCCACCATCATGTAAACAGAAGCCGCACCCACATTGCCTACCTGGCTAAGATTTACAAACCATTTATCGTATGTTATGCCGGTTTCGTTTACTATCAGTTGCTGAAATATCTTATCCTTAAAAAATTCGCTGGACATGTGTGGCAGAAAATAATCAATTTCGTCTGATTTAATTCCATGCTTATCCAACGCAGCTTTTAAGCCAACACCTCCATAAGGTACTATATTTTTACTTAGCAATTTTACATCCTGTTTAATACTTAGTATGGACTGAGCCATTAATTCTTGCGGAGAATAATCGAGGTAACTTTTTAAGGTACCATCTTTTAATTTTTCGCATCCCATATACATACAGGGGCCCAGTTCGTTGGCATACGAAAAACCTTCTATCCAATCTACCCGAAGACTAATGCCGGTTTCATTTTTTTTATCAGAGATCAAAAAAGCAGCGGCTCCATCAGACAACATCCATCTTAAAAATTCTTTTTCAAAACCAATGTATGGATCTTCGGATAATTCTTTTAATTTTTGTGCTTCATCTTCAAAATTTTTTGATACCAGGGAGATTGAAAAACGTTCAGAGCCGGTTGCAACGGATTGTTGCACATCGCCGGTTTTAGTAGCGAGGTAAGCATATTTAAATGCATGCATTCCGGCGCAACATACCCCCGATGGAGAAACTACTTCAAAGGCATTTCCTTCCGGCAGCCACCCATGTACCATTACGCCATGCGAAGGCATCATCTGGTCGGGAGTTGAAGTGCCGCAACTCAGCAGTTCGATTGTATTGATATCAGCAGGATTATTTTTGAATAATGCTTTAACTGCCAATGCCGTCATTTGGGCATTGCTATGTGTAGACTTCCCATCTTTATTAAGTGCGTAAAACCTGCGTTTGATACCATTGTTTCTTAAAACAATGGCTTTTGACCTGGAGGGTGTGGCATTAATATATCCCAGGTAATCTTCCATCTCATCATTAAATACAGCATCGTTTGGAAAAAAAGACGATGTATTATTGATGTATACTTCTTTAAGCGACATGCTGATTTTGTTAATTTACTCCTGAGAAAAATTGTTTTTGCTTTTTAATACGCCCGGATAAAAATGGCTTAAAAAAAATAGCATCTACGGTTAATATAATCGGTGCTGCTACAAACAATGCAATTATAAGATAATATTTGAAAGCAACAAGCCATGGTGTCCTGTTTTTTCTTTTCACTATAAGATTGGCCCATATTGTAAAAATGCGTTTTGCTTTGGATTCTATAAACATTAAATTATATTTCACTACTACTGCTCTTTTCTGCACCAATTCTTCCTGCATGCCATCAAAATTTCCTTTGGCAAGATATTTTTCAATCACGCTGCCGAATACTTTGCAGTTGTCAATATCTGCATCTGACACACCCGGTTTTGGAAACATATTTAAGTACCGGTCCCGTTTGCCGGTAAACATCCAGTAAAGAATGGTAACAAAACTTACAAAGTTGGCGTGCTGATCTACCAGCACAATATTGCCCACATGCCTTGCATCTAATTCTTTCAATAATCGTCTGATCACATTCATTGCACTGATCCACATATTGCGGGCACCTGTAATGGTTACAACTGGCGTATTTTTTATTATCGCTTTTACGGATGGATGATTGAGTATTGAATTGGAAGGAATACTGGGCGAAAGAAACCATGCCTGGTAACCGAGCACAACTAAATCGTAGGCTGTTTCTTTTAATTGAATGGGTTGCAGTTCGGTCGGTTTTTCCAACACACAGTCGGGCATTACGGAGAAAAAACTTTTTCCCGACCAGGGAAAGGGATAAGCTTTTGCAGGTTGTACAAGCACAGTTTCAATACTATTACCGGCTTCTTTAAGCGGGCCGGTTAAGCTATTGATAATGTCTCCCAGTTGTCCTGATTGGGAGTAATAAAGGACCAGAATTTTTTTATTCATGCGTTCGAAAATTGCGGCTAAGGTATTTTTAAAATGGTTGATTTTTTACTGTAATCCTCAATTACCGATTGAAGAATGGGTGAAAGTTTTTTATAGTTTGCCTGGATATTTTGACTGTCTTCTTCCAGTTTATTGCGGTATTTAACAATCCTGGGTGCATGCTCCTGAATCAGTAGCCGGAGAAAACGGTATTCTGTATTGGTATTGTCCTTTGAGATAGACGACTCCAATTTTAAACGGCCAGATTTAAACAGGCTCAGTTTATCTTTTGCTTTACCAACCATCCCGGCTTTTTTCATTAACAATACCCCTGCAAAAGCTTCTTTTTCTGGTAATGAAGATTTGCTGACAATATCCAATTGTGTGTCTATTGCTGTGGAATTCCCTGATGCTATTACTTGGTAAAAAACTGCTTTATCAAAATCCTGTTGCAATGATTTACCATGCACTGCAAAAAAGAGTAAAATAAGATTTAAAAATAGCTTTACGTTCATTTAATAATTATACTATGTTTCAAATTTAGAGTCTCAACAATGATTAAACAAAAATGGTAAGGGCTTCGCCTTTTGGTAAAGCCAAAAGCGAAATTAACGATATTGTATAAACCATTGCAAAAAGGTGTTTGTAAACTTCTACACAATATCGTCAACGCTTTGGATGGTGTATCAATTAATCCGTATCCTTATTTTTACATATTTTAATTTTTACCTGAAGTAATCTGTGTATATTGGCAGGATGTACAGGCGTTATTCAAGATATAGGAATTGTGCATAGTATAAATAATAAATGGTCTGTGAAAACAGGAAGAAAAAATGTCAACAATGAAAAAAAGTTATTTTGGAAGGAAGTATTTTTTGATAGCAGCCGCCATACTGCTGTCTGTACCGGTTTTTGCACAGCGTTCTGCGGATAAAGAAGATTGGGTAACACTTTTTAATGGCAAGGATATCAAAGACTGGGTACCTAAAATTAACCACCATGAAACAGGTGAAAACTATGGAAATACTTTTAGGGTAGAAGATGGTATTGTAAAAGTGCGCTATGATCAATACGATAAATTTAATGAACAGTTTGGCCACCTGTATTATAAAAAGCCATTTTCTTATTATCACCTGGTATTTGAATATCGCCTGGTGGGAGAATGGCGAAAAGATGCGCCAGAATATACCATAAAAAACAGTGGCGTGATGTTTCATTCGCAAGATCCTGCAACAATGCCCAAAGAGCAGAACTGGCCCATCTCCATCGAGTTTCAAATATTAGGCGGCCTTGGTGATGGTGTTGCCCGCCCTACCGGTAACATGTGTTCGCCCGGAACCGATGTGGTGTTCAATGGAAAAATAGACGACCGGCATTGCATTCCTTCCACTTCAAAAACCTATGAAGGTGATCAATGGGTAAAGGGTGAAATTATTGTGTTGGGTGATTCGTTGGTAACACATATCATTAATGGAGACACCGTACTGCAATATTCCAAACCGCAGATTGGTGGAGGCGTAGTTAAAAATTACGATCCTAAAATAAAGCAGGATGGTAAATTGCTCACTGAAGGATTTATCGCTTTGCAAAGCGAAGGACAACCTGTTGATTTCAGGAATATAAAAATTCTTAACCTCGAAGGTTGCATGGATCCCAAATCAAAAAAATATAAATCCTATTACATAAAAGGAAATGATAAAGCATGCAGGTAAATTTGCCCGCTCATTTAAAAATTGAAAATTGCCATCATGAAATTGAAACAGACTTTCTTATTGTTGCCATTGATTTGTTTTCTACACCTTACCGCACAACAGCAAAAATTCATCAGTACAAAAGGCAAAGAAATTATTGGTGTGGATGGAAAGCCCTTTTTGATCCGTGGTACAAACCTGGATAACTGGTTAGTGCCGGAAAGCTATATGTTTAAGTTCAATAAAACAAGCTCCGCAAAATTGATCAATGAAAGTTTTAATCAGTTAGTTGGATCGGATGCCACCCGTGCATTCTGGAAAAAATATCTTGACAATTATATAACTGCAGCAGATATTCATTACCTTAAAAGTACCGGAATCAATTCCATTCGTGTCCCGTTTAATTACCGATTATTTACCAATGAAGATTATATGGGCGGTGAAGGTGAGACCCGTGGTTTTGCATTATTGGATAAGGTAATTGGCTGGTGTAAAAAAGAAAGCCTCTATGTATTATTAGACATGCACTGTGCACCCGGCGGACAAACCGGCGATAATATTGATGACAGTGATGGCTATCCTTTTTTGTATGAAAGCAAAGAAAGCCGTGCGCTTTGCATCAACATCTGGAGCAAAATTGCCAGCCGCTATAAAAATGAAACGATCGTGATGGGCTATGATTTGTTGAACGAACCCATTCCTCATTTTGCAGATACGGCAAAATTTAATCCGATGTTGGAGCCATTGTATAAAGAGATAACAAAGGCAATAAGAATGGTAGATAAAAATCATATTGTATTCTTAGGTGGTGCACAATGGGATTCTAATTTTGGTATTTTCGGGGTACCCTTCGATAGCAAAGCAGTTTATACTTTTCATAAATACTGGACAGATACCACCACGGCTGTAATACAGGACTACATTGATTTTCGCAATAAATACAATGTACCCATTTACTGTGGCGAAACCGGAGAAAATAAAGATGAATGGGTAAGGGGATTTACAAATACCCTGGAGAAAAATAATATTGGCTGGCATTACTGGCCCTATAAAAAGCTAAATAATGAAAGCGGTTTTGTAACTTTTAAAATGCCGCAGTTTTACGAACAGGTAATTCAATTTGCAGATACCAGCCGCAGTAGTTTCGATGAGATCAGGAAGGCCAGGCCAGTTAATGCCGCAGAAATTAAAACTGCGATGGAAGGTTTTTTGGTCAATTGTCAATTCAAAAATTGCATGATTAATAAAGGATACATTAAAGCATTGGGGTTAAAATAGACGATCACTTGGAGGCCGTGAATTTATTGCTACAGAGTTTGGTAAACCAATAAAATACACTTCATTTATTAATCCTTCATCATCACCTGCACTTACAGTTCAAGCACTTGCCTTCACTCAAATCAGTTCAATATCAGCTCAACAACGAGCTGTTTATATTTTAAATTCCATTGTGCATCTTTATCAATAATGATAAGCCGATACCGCAAATCGCGGCTAAAATATTTGCTGCTCATTAAATTAATTTTTAATTCAAAACAATAAAAAAAATAATTATGGGTTATATAACCGATTAGGGCTTTATTTTTTTATCAAAAATCCAATATCATATATTTTATCATGAAAAAGGACCAATTCTTTGGTGTTATCAGGTATACTGCCGCAGGCTTTTTAGTGGGTGTGTTCCTTATAATAATTGGTTTATTTTTAAATTATCATAGTGGTTTCAAAGGCCCCTGGTTTCATATCTTCGAATTTGCCCCCGATTTTTTAATTATTGTATTTAGCCCCCTTTTCTTAAGCTTGCTTTTTTATTTTATAGGTTTCAAAACAGAGCAACTGATTATATTTAACAAGCAAATAAAATATAGTTTATCGCAGGAACAAATAATAAATACAGCTTCTGACCATCAGATAAAATTATTGGCCAAGGTAGTAGCGCAGGTAAATGAGGCCATCATTATTTCTGACGGCCATGGAAGGGTGCAATGGATAAATGAAGGCTTTACTAAAACCAACGGCTATGAACTGGATGAAGTGAAGGGCAGGGAGCTGGGCAGTATTTTACATGGCCCCCTCACTGATAAAGTTGCAGCAAAACGTATGTTTGAAAAATTGATCATGGGAGAAGCGGCGGTGGAAGAATTGTTAAGCTATCATAAAAATGGCAGCACTATTTGGCTTTCAATCAGTATCAAACCAATTTGCGACGATACCGGTGAAATAATGAATTATATCGCCATACAAAATAATATAAACGGCCGTAAAGAAAAAGAAATTGCTATTGAAGCTTTATATAAGGAAGTAGCAGATTATAAGTTTGCTTTAGACCAGTCAGCTATTGTTATCATATTTAATATTGATGGAAAAATCATTCATGTAAACAGAAAATTCTGTGAAGTTAACGACCTTACAGAAGAAGAATTATTAGGAAATGATTATCGCTCCATCAATATCAGTATGAGAGATAAAACTATTTTAAAATCTATTTGGGATACCTTGCTTACGGGCAAAACCTGGAAAGGCGAATTGGTTAACCGCAATAAAAATGGCAGAACCTATTGGACGGATACTACCATTGTTCCTTTATTAAATGCAGGTGGTGCGCCTTACAAATTCCTGGCTATTCAACAGGATATAACAGAAAGAAAAGGATTGGAAAATCAATTGGTAACCAGTAAAAATAAATTGCAACAAGCCATGCAGGTTGCCAGGCTTGGCTCATGGAACCTGGATGAAGAAGGCGTACTTACCCTTTCTGCAGAATTAAGGCAACTGTATAAATTACCTGCAGAAGGTAATATTTCCATGGAAGAATTATATAGTAATATCCCGGCTGAAGATGCGGAAAACATAAAAGAAAAAATGTGTATAAGCCGTGAAACACAACAAAGGGTTGAAGTTGAATACCGCTATATAATTGATGGGCAGGTTCATTACATGATTTCAAATAACACGCCCATCATGAACGAATCGGGTGAATACGTTGGCGCATTTGGTACGGTACAGGAGATTACCGCAGCAAAATTATCTGCGCTTGCTTTAAAGAAAAGCGAAGAAGAAAAAGTTGTTGTGCTTAATAATACACAAACAATTATTTGTTTGCATGATATGAATGGCGTGATATTGGATATCAATGCGGCAGCGGAAAAAATGAGTGGCTTTAGTAAAGCAGAAGTGATTGGCCTTAGTTTAAAGTTGATCATATCACCCCAATACGATGTGGAGTTTGACCAATATATTGAATCTATTAATTGTAATGAAACGGTTAATGGCACATTCCAGGTTATTACCAAATTAGGGGCAACCAGGGTATGGATGTACCAGAATACAGTGTATGCAAATGAAGGCAACATTCCTTACGTAATTGCAAGTGCAGTTGATATTACTGAATCTGTAAAAGCACAAAGCGAAATTGAAAGGCAACAACAATTTATCAGGCAAATTATTGATAACAGCCCCAATGTAATATTTATGATGGACGAGCAACGGCAAATAATGCTCGCCAACAAAACATTTGCAAAGTATTATCCCTACAATGAAATGGAAATGCCTCTGGCCGAAAGTTTATCATACGGCAAAGACGATATTTTTTTAGGCGATATGGATAGCTTGTTTGAAATGGAGAACGGACAAATGATCCGCCTGGAGGGAAGCCTTAAAAACCCCTTAAGTGAAAAACTGTCGTGGTTTAGCATCATCAATAAATGTTTTGCAGAAAAAAATGGTAAGAAGTATATTCTGGGTTTTGGCATGGATATTACCAGCAGGCACCATGCAGAAACTGATTTAATGGCAGCCAATGAAATGGTGGAAAGATCGTTGAAAGTAAAGGAGCAATTTATCAGCAACATGAGTCATGAAATAAGAACGCCGCTGAACGCTGTAATTGGTTTTACTGACTTGCTGGCTGATACTTCATTAACCAACGATCAGGCAGAATACGTGGATATTGTAAAAACAGCTTCTGCTACCCTATTAGCGCTTATTAATAATATACTTGATTTGTCTAAAATTGAATCGAGTAATTTATCCCTTGAAATCCTGCCCATTAACATCAAAAAGATTATTATAGATGTAGTTAAAATTCTTGAACCTAAGGCAAAAATAAAAGGGATAAAAGTGAATGCTATTTTCGATGATAAACTGCCTGCAAAAGTATTGGGCGATCAATTACGGTTAACACAGGTGATGTTTAATTTGGTGGGTAATGCAGTGAAGTTTACAGATGCAGGAAACATTGATATTACCTGCAAAATGGTGAAGGGATCTGACAAGTTAAAAAACTATATATCCTTCTCTATTAAAGATACGGGGATTGGGATACCACAGGATAAACAAGCTGATATTTTTGAACGGTTTACGCAAGCCAATGATGACACACAAAGGTTGTACGGCGGAACCGGCCTTGGATTAAATATCACGAGGAATATTATAAACCTGTATGGCGGAAAACTGGGCATGGAAAGCGAATTCGGAAAAGGTACTACTTTTCATTTTATACTTCCCTTTAAAAAGTATATTGAAACAGAAAATTTAAACGAAATAAAATCGTCTGAAGGGGATAGTATTTTATGTGTAAATAACAGTAAGCCGATTCATATTTTATTGGCCGAAGATAATATGATCAATGCCATGCTGGCCACAAAAGTGTTAACTATGAAGGGGTTTACGTTACTGCATGTTATTAACGGCGAGCAGGCTTTGGAAGCAGTGCAGCAGCAACATTTTGATGTAGTGTTGATGGATATTCAAATGCCGGTAATGAACGGGGTTAATGCAACAATGGCTATCCGTAAACTAAAAGGTGAAGTGTCATCAATACCCATCATAGCCATGACGGCTCACTCTATTAATGGTGAAATGCAGAATTGCTATAATGTTGGTATGAATGGCTATGTAGCCAAACCTTTTAAAGCGGATGATTTATTTAACACCATCATTGAAGTAATTAAAAAAGAAGACATCCTTGAACAGGAATTTGATGCCATTAACGAATTTAAACTAATCGCATAATTTTTATAAATGCTTAACAGGAACAAAGCCATGATTCATACACCCATTTTGATTGACCTCACTTATCTTTATTCGTTAACGGATGGGGATAAATCTTTTGAACAACTATTGTTGACAGGAACGGTAGCAGATGTAGATAGTAAGATTAACGGGTTTAAACAGTCATGGGAGGTTAAGGACCCGGAAGGCATAAGAAAAAATGCTCATTCATTGATTTCCTTATCTGCCATTGCAGGAATGCCGCAGGTAGTTGACTGGAGCAGGAAAATTGACGAAGCATTTGCAGATGGTGAATTTCATCCCGAATTATCTGTATTGGCAGATAATATAATTGTTGGCTGGCCGGCTGCTCAAACACAGCTTAACTTGTTAATTGCAGATAATTAAAAAGTAAATGGATTACTTGCCAGAATCTAAAAATTTAAGGTCCAGAAAGGATAGTATAACGTTAATGCATACACGACAATAAAGAATAGGCGTGGATGTACAGGATACCTTGTCCGTCCTGCATTTTTTATACTTTCATTCGCCAGGTTCATATTGCCTGCACCAAATAATTTATTTTATTTCTCCAACACTTTTAGGGCCTGCAACTTTTATTTCCACATAGGTTGGTTTTTTATTTAAAA
The DNA here is from genome assembly GCA_025359625.1 of Ferruginibacter sp. GTDB lineage: Bacteria > Bacteroidota > Bacteroidia > Chitinophagales > Chitinophagaceae > Ferruginibacter. Next base: position 7,402 of record JANYFT010000352.1, on the reverse strand, counting down.
TTGGCGGAGTAAAACTATCAGCCTCCAAATTGCACCTTTCTGCCATAGCCTTAAATTTTATAAAGACTGTGAAAATTTACTTTCTAAAAGATACCTGACTTAAAAAAAGATTATTTTTTACAAGTCTTAAAAATAGAATTAATCCCAAAAAAACAGAACAATTTTTTTTCTGGAAAATCGTTTTATTGATATATAAATCCAATCCAGGGCAATATCAATTTCAAAAATATGGACTCTTATAAAATATTCATTGTTGAAGATGATCCATGGTATGGTGAAGTACTCGAATATCAGCTTTCCCTTAATCCGGATTATAGCATCACCCGGTTTGCTACCGGCAAGGAATGCCTTGCAAATATGCACAAACATCCCGATCTTATTACCATTGATTTTTCTCTGCCCGATTATACAGGCGATCTTTTATTTAAGAAAATAAGACAGGTAAATGACAGCGTTCCGGTAATTGTTATAAGCGGGCAGGAAGATATTACTGTCGCTTTAAAAATGCTGAAGATGGGCATTACAGATTATCTTGTTAAAGATGATAACACCACGCAATTATTATGGAATGCAGTTATTAAAGTTAGAGAAACCAGTAAACTTAAAAAGGAAGTAGCTACATTAAGGGAAGAGCTTGGCCAAAAATTTTCTTTTGAAAAAAGTATTAAAGGACAAAGCCCTGCCCTTAATAAAATATTTGTATTGATGGAGAAAGCATCAAAAACAAATATCAATGTTTCTGTCAGTGGCGAAACCGGTACCGGCAAGGAAGTAGTTGCAAAAGGCATCCACTACAACAGTGACAGAAAAACAAAACCATTTGTTGGGGTAAACATGGCTGCCATTCCAAAAGAATTAATAGAAAGTGAACTGTTTGGGCATGAAAAAGGAGCGTTTACCGGGGCAGTTGCAAGAAAGGCAGGTAAGTTTGAAGAAGCGAATGGTGGCACCATTTTCCTGGATGAAATTGCTGAACTTGATCTTAGCTTGCAGAGTAAAATACTTCGTGTATTGCAGGAAAGAGAAATTATAAGGGTAGGCGGAAATGAAAAAGTGAAACTGGAAGTGAGGCTTATTATTGCCACGCATAAAAACCTCTTAGAAGAAGTAAATAAAGGGAACTTTCGGGAAGATCTGTATTATCGTATTTTGGGTTTACCAATTGAATTGCCGCCCTTGCGTGAAAGGGGTAACGACATCCTGATATTAGCCAGGCATTTTGCAGATGAGTTTGTTAAAGACAATAAACTGAGTGCTATTTCAATTGCAGGTGATGCTAAAGAAAAACTGATGCGCTATAATTACCCCGGCAACGTACGGGAACTAAAAGCGATTATAGACCTTGCTGTGGTAATGAGTAACGGGGTAGATATAACAGCAGAAGATATTTCTTATACTTCAGCATCAACAGAGGAATCTTTTATTAATGAAGAAAAAACCCTTCGGCAATATACCTGCTCCATAATAAAATATTTCCTGAAAAAATACAACGATGATATTAATGCGGTGGCGGATAAACTGGATATTGGTAAATCAACCATCTATAAAATGATTCAGCAAAAGGAAATTGTTGTGTAGGCAATGCATAAATAATTTATAATAACAACTACAAATTGCCTGTAAAGCAAACCTTTATTTTTACATCCCTATGCTATTAAATAAAAAAATACTGATAGTAGATGACGAGCAAATGAACAGGCTGGTAGCAGCTACCATACTTAAAAAATATGGAGCCATTGTTTTGGAAGCGGTTAATGGATTGGAAGCTATAAAAAGATTAGCTGCCTGCGGTGCTGACCTTGTGCTTATGGACATTCAGATGCCGGTAATGGATGGAATGGAGGCTGTACGCATCATCAGGCAGGGGGGGGCAAATAAGTTGTTACCAATAATTGCTTTAACAGCCAATGTTATCAATGGCGATATAGAGAAATACCTTGAAGTTGGTATGAACGGTTATTTGTCTAAACCATTTAAAGAAAAAGACTTGTTGACTATTTTGTCGTTTTGGATAAATAAAAATAAAACTGTCGTGCTTAAAGGGAAACCTACTTTTTTTTCCGTGCCTGAACAACCTTACGATTTGACAGGTCTAAAAATGGTTAGCAATGGCAACGATGCTTTTATAAAGAAGATGGTGAAAATGTTTGTAGCACTCACCATGCCACAGGTAATTGAAATGGAAGAAAAATACCTGCAGGGAAATTACATTGCAATGGGGCAAATTGCCCATAAAATAATGCCCTCCGTTGATCATTTGGGTATTATTTCTTTGAAAGGGCCCATCAGGGAAATTGAAAAAAAAGGCAGGCTGGAAATGAATGATGCAGCCATTCCTCTTTTATTGGAAACAATAAAAGCAACAATCAGCGAAGTAACAGGGTTATTAAAAAAAGAATTTCCCTGCTAAAACCCAGGCCGGCATGGATAAAACTTAGCGTGAGTAAACTTTATTTTTTATTACAAAAACAATTACCATTTTAACTGAAATGGTTGCCATAATTATGCTGCAATATTTTTCTTATAAGTCTGCGGAGTAACACCTGTTATTTTTTTAAAAAGTTTGTTGAAATTTGAAACGGTTTTATAGCCGCATGCGTAGGCAATGGCAGAAATACTCATATCGGTTTCCATCAGGCATTTGCACGCATTGGAAACCCTTACTTCGCTTAGGTACTCCACAAAATGTTTTTTTGTTTTCCATTTAAATAGTCTGCAAAAAGAAGGGGGCGTAAGGTGGGCCAGTTTTGATATGCTTATTAGGGTGATGTCTTCCGAATAATGTTCCTTAACATATTTATAAACAACAGAAAGCCTATCCGTTTTTGATTGGTCATCAACTAATGTGTACGTCTCATTATTTATGCAGGTCATGTCTTTGCTGTTAGAAAGAATAGACAGTATTTCAAACAGGCCAACTATTATATCAAAATCCTTTTTCTTTAAAAGATTCTTTAGCTTTTCTGCTATTAACAGGTTTGTTTTTCCGGCAATGCTAAGCCCTTTTATTGCCTGGCTAAAAAGAGCATTGATTTTATTGGTTTCCTTTAGTTCGTAAAATAAGGGCCCTAAAACATCCTTATTAAAATAAACTACAATTGATTTTGCCTTTAATTTATTTATTCCCTGGTAATATACTTCATCATTCAGCCAAACATGTGGTATGTTGGCCCCCAGAAATACCATATCACCTGCTTGAAAATGTTCCACTGAATTGCCAATAATTCTTTTGCCATAACTTTCCACTATATACACCAGCTCCAGTTCAGGATGAAAATGAAAGGGGGATTGAAAAAAAGCTTCTTCACGTTTTTGAACAGAGATATGGCTGTTCAAACGGGGCGTTATTTCTGTTTTCTCAATTTTCATTTTTCACTAAATTTACCGTGAAGTTAATTATCAATCAGATTATGATAATTATCAGCTAATTAAATTTGCAGGTTAGCGGTAGTTTTCCATTTTAAAACTGCAACTTGTTTTTATAAAAAGCGATTGAATTTGCAAGTGGGATATCAAAAGAAACAGTCATAAAAGGAAAGCATAAAATAAAGTCAATTATCAGCATGCCCGGCATCCGGCATAATTTCCGAAACTCTGGGCAACATAAAAAATAGTTATATTGTCTTGCCAATTGTACATGGTTTCTATGCCCGAAAAAAACCAGATTTAATAAAGTATAAACCTGTTAACATGTTATCAACCGAAGTAAAAAGACTGGTGGTTAAAATGCACCCAAAAGACAATGTGCTGGTGGCTTTAATTGATTTGTCCAAAGGAGAAAGAATCGTTTTTAATGAAGAGATATTTGTGTTGCAGGATACCATAAAAGCGAAACATAAATTTTATACCGCTGATCTGGCAACAGGTGATGAAGTTATTATGTATGGCGTTCTGGTTGGCAAGGCACAATATGCCATAACAAAAGGAAGCCTGATGACAACCGATAATTTAAAACATGCGGCTGACCCTTATGCCTACAGGCATATTGATTTTACCTGGCAGGCACCGGATGTTGCCAAATACAAAAACAGAACATTCAGTGGCTATAAAAGAAAAGATGGCAGGGTAGGCACTGCTAATTACTGGTTATTTGTTCCAACAGTATTTTGCGAAAACCGAAATATGGATGTTATAAGGGAAGCCCTGCACAACGAATTGGGGTATGCTGTTAGTGATAAATATATTCAATACACTCACCAGTTGTTGAATGCATATCGAAACGGTGACGACATCAATGCTGTTAATGTACAGCTTACCGCCACCAATACTACTAACCGTGCATTTAAGAATGTAGATGGTATAAAATTTCTTAACCACCAGGGTGGCTGCGGCGGTACCCGCCAGGATGCTGCTACCCTTAGTGCTTTGCTGGCTGCTTATGCTAATCATCCAAACGTGGGAGGCGTAACGGTATTAAGCCTCGGTTGCCAGAATTTGCAGACGCAGGATTTTTTAGATGATGTTAAAAAACAAAACCCTTTATTTGATAAACCCTTATTTGTTTTTGAACAGCAGCAATCAGAAAGTGAAGAACAGTTGGTGGCCAATGCCATTAAAAAAACATTTGAAGGGTTGATAGAAATAAATAAATTGCAAAGGAGTGCAGCCCCGCTGAGCGAATTATGCGTGGGTGTAAAATGTGGTGGCAGCGACGGTTTTAGCGGTGTATCCGCCAATCCTGCTGTAGGCTACACCTCCGATTTGCTGGTAGCATTGGGAGCTAAAGTTTTGTTGGCGGAGTTTCCCGAATTATGTGGTGCAGAGCAAAACCTGATTGACCGTTGCACTACAGAAGTGTCTGCTAAAAAATTTATTAACCTCATGCGTACTTATGATGCACAGGCACATAGTGTAGGTTCAGGCTTTCACATGAACCCCTCTCCCGGAAATATTAAAGACGGTTTAATAACCGATGCCATTAAAAGTGCGGGCGCTGCAAAAAAGGGGGGCACTTCTCCCGTAGTAGATGTATTGGACTATACTGAACAGGCCACAAAGGCGGGCTTAAGTTTAGTATGCACGCCCGGTAACGACGTAGAAGCAACTACCGGCAAAGCTGCGTCAGGAGCCACGCTAATTTTATTTACCACCGGCCTTGGTACACCCACCGGCAACCCTGTTTGCCAGGTGATAAAAGTGGCAACCAATTCTATACTGGCAAAAAAAATGAAGGATATCATTGACATTGATTGCGGGCCAATTATCAGTGGTGAAAAATCAATAGAAGAAATGGGAGAAGATATAATGGAATATTGCATTAAAGCAGCCAGCGGAGAAATAATTCCCAAAGCAGTTCAATTAAATCAGGATGATTTTATTCCATGGAAGAGAGGCGTAAGTCTTTAGAAGTTAGACATAAGGCAAAAAGCTTAAAGCAAAAGGCTTAATACAAAGGCAAAAGGTACAATGCAAAAAGCAAAAACTTCAAGTTAAGGCTACAAAACAAAAAGCAAAAAACCGAAAACAAAAAACGCATGTTCTCTTTACAAAATAAAAAAGCAGTGGTCACTGGTGGTGGCAGTGGTATTGGAAAAGCTATCTCTGTTTTATTTGCCCAACAGGGAGCTGAAGTACATATCATAGAATTGACAGAAGAAAGTGCAAAGGCTGCGGTAGATGAAATTAAAGCAAATGGAAATAAGGTGTTTTCCCATGCCTGTAATGTGGCTAATCAGCAAGAGGTGCTGACAACATTTGAAAAAATTGGTAAAATAAATATCCTCGTAAACAATGCTGGTATTGCTCATGTAGGTAAGGCCGATACCACACCTGAAGCAGACTTTGACCGCATAATAAACGTGAATGTAAAAGGGGTATATAATTGTTTATACGCAGCCATTCCGCAGCTAAGAATTTCAGGAGGGGGAATCATTGTGAACATGGCGTCCATTGCAGCATTGGTGGGTCTGCCAGACAGGTTTGTGTATTCAACCGCCAAAGGTGCAGTGATGGCAATGACATTGTCTGTCGCCAGGGATTATATGGAGGAAAATATCCGGTGTAATTCTATTTCACCGGCAAGAGTGCACACACCTTTTGTTGATGGGTTTATTGCTAAAAATTATCCGGGTAATGAAAAAGAAATGTTTGAAAGGTTATCCAAAAGCCAACCCATTGGTCGCATGGCCCACCCTGAAGAAATTGCTGCATTGGCATTATATCTGTGCAGCGAAGAGGCATCTTTTATAACAGGTTGCGATTACCCGATTGATGGTGGATTTGTAAAACTGAATAATTAAGGATACGGTTATTCATGTTTTTAAAAGATGAATTGTAAAATGATGATACTAAAAAGAAATGGACAGATCAAATCAAAAGTTCCGGGCTATACTGTAGTTCCGGTTATTGTTATTTTATTTTCGCTGGCACTAATTGTTAATACAGTTGTTGTTCAGCCAACAGTTCTTTGTGTTGTTTGTAACTCTTCAATTTTTTGGACACAATAATTACAAGGAACCACAAAGGACACCACAAATTTTAAAGCTTGCCAATAAAAATAAAAAGATGAAGAAAGTTTTAATGATTTTAAGCGTATGTGCTATTGCGGTTGCAACGCAGGCGCAAACCTACACACCAACTGCTGAAAATATAAAAGCCCGGCAAGAGTTCAGGGATGATAAATTTGGACTATTCATTCACTGGGGCCCATTCAGTATTCCTGGTGATGGAGAATGGGTGATGAATAATAAAAACATCCCCTATAAAAATTATAAACGGCTAATGGATTTTTTTAATCCCATTGAGTTCAATGCAGCACAATGGGTAAGCATGGCAAAAAATGCGGGCATGAAATATATTACCCTCATCACCCGCCATCATGATGGCTTTAGCATGTGGGATACAAAATATTCTGATTACAATATCATGCATTCCCTCTACAAAAAAGATATTGTAAAACTAATGGCAGATGAATGCCATAAACAAGGCATTCAATTGTTTTTATATTATTCGCTGTTGGATTGGGGAAGGGAAGATTATCCTCATGAAACTGGTAAAACAGGCCAGTCTGCAGGCAGAAGCAATAATGGAAATTACGCCAGTTATTTGCAGTTTATGAAGAACCAGTTAACCGAATTATTAACCAACTATGGCACTATCGGCGGCATTTGGTTTGATGGACATTGGGATCAGACAAAGCCGGAAGGAAGTGCAGACCGTACCTCAAGGATCAACTGGAAATACGATGAAATTTATGGCCTTATTCATCGCCTGCAACCGCAGGCTTTGATTGGCAATAATCATCACATGATTCCTTTTAGCGGGGAAGATTTCCAGATGTTTGAAAAAGACCTTCCCGGAGAAAATAAATCAGGGTTAAGTTTTCAGGAAGCTTCTCTGCAATTGCCTGTTGAAACCTGTGAGACGATGAATAATTCATGGGGTTTTAATATCACGGATACAA
>JANYFT010000350.1 GCA_025359625.1 Ferruginibacter sp. | reverse complement strand
TCCATTTCCAATCTAAAATCATAATGCAAATGCGAGGCATCATGTTTTTGAATTACAAACCGCAGTTTATCACTATCTGGGTTGCCACCTGTAGGTTCCGGGCTTTCTTTAAAATTTCTTTTCTCTTTGTATTTGGTAAGTGCCATTGCAAACTATTTTAGTTTATGCCATACTTATTTTATTGTGAAGTAAACTGTTCAAGGTTTTTAAATGCAACTATTCTGAAGAATGATAAAATGGCAAGTGAATTAAAGGGATAAATTAAATCCTTTTACAATTATCTGTACCGGTTATAAAATTAAAAACGAGACAGGTCTACCCGCTAATGTCTGCTTCTAAAAAACTTTTAATTAGCCCATCCCATTGTAGTTTTGATAAACCTGCTTTAGACCCTGTAGCAACAAATTGATTTCGTATTTTATCTACCAATGAATTAACATCTGTATTAACGGTTTCATTTCTTCCGTGATAGGATGCTGACACCATTTTTCCAATTCTTTTAATGATAAAAGTAGAGGTTGCTTCAGCATTAAAAAAGTGAGCAATACCTTCATCTGTTTTCTTGGGATTATTGGTAGCTCTTAATCTCATAGCAATACTTGTATCGCAATCCGACTCACTATTTTCTTCCAGTAGTTCCACCTTCACCCAGTCAAAGCCATCGCCTGAAATTAAACCCGGTCCGGGAATATCAATACTAAAATAATCATCAACTTTGGCAAGCCTTCTATTATCAGTATCGTTAGAACCATCCAAAGAAAACTTAGCACTTAATGCACCTGTAAGCAAATGCCAAACTTGTGGATTTATTAATCTTGTACGGGCTCTTTCAAAAGTTTTAATGGCATTCCCTATACTGTTTTCTTCAACAGTATGTTCGATATCAAGTGCCTTTCCGTTAATATTGTCAGGAATTATTGAAGTCATTTTTAATTGCTTATTTGCAATTGTTTAAATAATATTTAGGTTTCAAGATTATTTCATAAATAAGAGGCCAGGATAGAAATCCAGCCCCATTTATAGTCCAATATCCTAAGAAAAACCTTAACGAAGATATTGCCTGGCAATACATTTAGCGTTACATTATTTTACATCTTGCTTATAAGATTTTGCTATAGTCATATTATTTTGTACCACATCTAAGCTTAAAGTTATTTTAAAATAACTTTTTTATAAACAAACTTTTGTGTTTAAAATTTGTAGATGATTTTGAAGTTAAATACTATTTCATTTATTTATAAAATTATCCTCTCGTTAAAATCAAAATGAGAACACTTACGTTAAGAGAAAATGCCCGATTCCGATATATAACCTTTTTTTATTTGTATATTATGCAAGGCATTCCTGCCGGGTTTGCACTTACTACTATTGCAAATTATTTATTGGGGCAGCACATAGCCTCTGAAAAGGTGGGTGCATTCATTGCTGTGTTTGGACTTCCCTGGACCTTTCAATTCATTTGGGGCCCGCTTATAGACCGGTATCAATTTTCAGTTATTGGCCATCGCAAACTTTGGGTAGTGCTTTCACAAGTAATAGCAGTGTTAGCATCATTGGGATTATTAATAGTTAAAGATCCATTGAATGAAATTCCTTTAATGAGTGTTTTATTTTTTATTTATAGCATTTTTGCCTCTATAGAAGTTGCCAGCGTAGATGCAATGGCTATTGCTATAGCTCCAAAAGATCAGAGGGGCAGATTAAATGGATTTATGCGGGGAGGCTTCTTGTTAGGCTCTGCTTTTGGGGCTGCGGGGTTATCAACTATTCTGCATGTAGCTGGTTTTAGAAGCGCAGTTTTGATTCAGACTATTATCCTTTTAATATTTACAGCTGTTTTCTTTTTCACTAAACTGGAATATGAAGATGTATTAGTGCCATGGGGAAAATCTAAAAGAAAACAAAATTTGCTTGCCGGTAATAATCCTAAATTATCGATTCTTTTTAAAAGAGTTTATGCAGCAATTACAAATTATAAAAGCCTCCGGTATTTTGGGCTTGTAGCACTAGTCTATTTTTGTTCCAGCGTGTTCATCCGTTCCTACACCTATTATTTGATAAATGTATTGCAATGGCCAGATAAAACTGTTTCCTTTTTGCAAGGTAGCTGGGGAAGCATTATTACTTTTGCAGCGATTATTATTGCAGGTGCCGCTTCTGATAAAATAGGTGCTAAAAAATTACAATTGTCCGCAATGTGGGGCGTATGCTTTTTTTTAATTGTTTTGAATATTTCATATAATTTATGGCACTATAAATTATATTCAGGTGCTGCATTGCTACTTTGGAATTTAGCTGATCCACTGTTAAGCGTAACAATTTTTCCAATTTTAATGGGGCTATGCTGGGAAAAGGTAGAAGGATCCCAATTTACAACTTATCTGGCCCTTATTAATTTATGTGATGTGCTTGGATCTTACATTACAGGTTGGTGTGTGAATATTATTTCCCCCCCACTATTAGGCCTGCTATGCGGCTTAATAATGCTCACCATATTGTTGATGCTTAAATGGAAAGACAATTATAGAATTATACCTGACTAATATTTTAGTTCATTTGTTCATAAGCATTTTTTATAAGGGAAGTTATCTCCTCATCTATAATATTTTGAGCTGTCAAATATGATTCCAGCCAATTAAGAAAAAATTTTCTTACCGTCTCATAAATCGTTATATTGTTGACCGCTGAAGACATTGAATTGAGTCTTTTTCGATACAGATTATTTGCTATACCGGAGATGAAAACAGGTTCATTTAAATAAATTTTGGCTAAAAATGCCTGATCTTCATATAGTGTGTATATTCCTGAAAAATCGGGTTCAAAACCACCTGACCGATCAAATGCTGATTTGCGTATAATAATTCCTGATGGACAAGGTGGTGCGCCTTCGCCCAGTGGATATAAATTTTTTGTTAGAGACCGGGGAGGATATAAAGTATCAGGAGCTACCCCAATTGGTTTTATAATATCATCTGCTGTCGCATTATTCCAGGTATACCAAAACTGTGATGCTTCGCATATCATCTGCGCTGCAGGAAATTTTTTAAATAAATCAATTTGATTTTTTAATTTATCACAAAACCATTTATCATCTGCATCTAAAAATGCGAGATATGTACCGGATGAATTAGCCACACCCAGGTTTCGGGAAATAGTTACTCCCCTGTTAATATGGTTGTCATGATTTATGTACTTAATTTTTGCAGGATACCGGGAGCAAAAGTCTTTTGCAATGTTACTATGCTGAGGTTCTGAACCGTCATCAATTACTATGGCTTCCCAGCAAGGATAGTTTTGATTGATTACACTTTGAAGAGCTTCTATCAGCCATTCGCTGTCATTAAGAAAAGGAATTATTACTGATACTAATGGTAATTCAGAACTATATACTTTTGTCATAAAAAGTTATGATTAATACAATTTTTTAGATTATTATAAACTTCAACTAAAATATTTATTAATGAACATTGTGAACCCCTTTCAGCTAAAAGTTTTTCAATAAATTTAGCCGATTTTTTAAACTTGTCCTGCTCTCATTAAATACCTGGTATCTTCCTAGTATTCTCCTATCTGAATAAGCATAAATATCAGAAGGAGAAGTGGTAAAACAAGCTTCAATTCCCATGTTATTTACAGCCTTTATAGTATTACTATCATACTGGCCATAAGGATAAGCCAGGCAATTACTGTCAACACTATATTTTGTATTAAGGATCTTTTTACAAGACAGCATTTCCTCAGTTTGAAGAGTGATTTCTTTTTCTTTTAAATCTGGATGTGTATGCGTGTGCATGGCAATAGTAAATTTAGGATTTTTTGAAAGTTCACTTACCTGATGATCATTCATAGGTAATCGTGAGTTGCCCATATTTATTGAACTAGCCCACTTTCTCAAAACTTCTATATTAGTTTCTATTGCATCAATTAATAAAACCTTCAACTTCCCCCAAATTTTCAAGAATATTTTACACCTGTCTGTAGGAGGGTATTCGTACCATTTCCAATTCGCATGTTGCAGCAACTGTTTATCTGTTAGCCTACTTTCATCAAAAGTGTATGAATGTTCTTCCCCGCCAATTTCCAATAATAATTTACCCGGTAATTTAATGGAATGAAGCAGTATTATTTCAAGCTCTTCCCACCAAAAAGGTATAGTAGAACCGATAAAAGCAGTTGAGATAAAAAAAGTTGCAGGACAGTTATATTTTTCAAGAATTGGCTTCGCATTTGTATAGTTATCCGCATAGCCATCATCAAACGTAAGGCAAATACTCCCCCCGGTAATATTATGGTTTGTTACTTGTTTAATTAGGTCGCCTGAGCTTATTATATTGAAGTTATTTTTTAAAAATTGTATTTGTTCCTCAAACTTTTCTATAGACACGCAAATACCCCATGGATCTGTTTCTGAAGTATCAACCCGATGATACAATAAAGTAATTATACGAGGTAAAAATGAGGGAAGCTGCAAAGCTTTTTTCATAGCTTATGATAATTCTTTCATTAATTTATAATAATCTTTCCACTGTTGCAAACCTTTGGTATAGGCAGATTTTTCTTCAGAAGATCTTAAGAAAGACTCCTGCTTTTTTATTACAATATTTATAGAATCCATCATTAGCTGATAGTTGTGCGATAAGCCGGATGAATGAAAATAATAAGTGGCAATAAATTTTTGATGATGTATAACTGGGTAACTTCTGGTTATTGCTAAATACAAATCGTAATCTTCGCAGGCTTTTAGTGTCTCATCATAGCGAAATTGTTGAAATACCCATCGTTGAAACATAACCGCAGCATGCATTCCAATGTAATTACTTTGTAGCAGCCGGATATAGTGATTGTACTTTACCGTTGTCATTATCGTTTCCACTTCATTACTTTTAGCCCGCAATAAGTAATAATTACCGGAGACAAAAGCAATACCAGGTTTATTTTTTATCACTAAAAGATTTTGCTGTAAGGCATCTTTTTCTAACCAGTCATCTGCATCCAGAAAAACAAGGTACTCTCCTTTAGATTTTTGAATACCTATATTTCGTGCTGAAGAAAGACCCTTATTTTCCTGATAAAAATATTTTATTACTTTGCTTTCTTGTGTAACTAATCTTGTATTGTCAGTGGAACCATCATCAATGACAAGTATTTCAAAATTCCTATACGTTTGATGCAATACACTTTCAATGGCTCTTTGTAAAAAATCTACTGCATTAAACGTAGGTATAATTACGCTGATAAGCGGTAAAGAATCGAATGTAAGCATTTTATCATTATTATAATTATAAGCTTTTAAACAAAAAATAATAACAATGGTTTAAAACAAAAGTTTATAAAGTAACACTCAAACGACTTAAATCAGAAATGTAATTTTTAGGCATTGGACTGTATGTAATAAAACAACTAATACTTGATTAAGGCTGGGAATAGAGTTCAAATTTATTTAGGTCAGCATAAAGCGTTCATGAAACAATAAGTTATGGTTTTGGCAATTACTATCTTCTAAATGAGGTCAATTAATTTTTAAAAAGGGTTTTTATTTTATTTATTCCTTTGCCAATATTTTTTATACCAGGATAGTTCCAGCGCCTGAAAGAGCCATATATAATAAACCTTTACTACTACTCTTGCTACTTGATATTTTTTTTACTACCAACACTGTGGCTAAACCAGCAGCAGCAATTAATACACTTTTCTTTAAGGAAGGTTTTGTCGTTACTTGGCTTACTACAGATTTAATTAAATTGGCTGGCTTTAAACTTTGCACTTTTAGTTCAAAACTGTGTGTAAGGTTTTCCTTTTGCAATATCTTGGTTTGCTCCAGTGCTTCAATTGCCTCGTTGATATCGCTGTCATTTTTAATTTCGGTTATCATTTGTGTAAGCTTTTTAAAAGTGAATTTGCAATAGGCATTTTTAACCATTTAGCCCCTAATGTATATAAAATTATAATTAGCAACAGGAAAAAGCCTCCGGTAATAAAAAAACCAAAGTACGTTTCTCCTAAAATTTTACCTATCCAAATGGCAGCCCCAATACTTAATAAAATAATTAGCATTAATACAAAAACTGCTATGATGACATAGGCCATAAAAGCAGATGTTATAGACGAACCTTTATTAATCAATTTTAATTTGATAAGGTTTACATTAGTTTCTGCATATGCAATAGATTTTTCTAAAAGCTCTTTCACTGTTACAGTTTCTTCAATTGAGATCATATATATAATTATGAAATGAAAAATAAAATATCCATATTAAATGCTGATGCAAAGATGACTACTGTAGCTAAATAAAGCTTTACATTTTGGTACAAAAATGTTACATAATTGAGCAAAATGTTTTGCAGCAAATGCAATTCTTTATACAAAGCGAAATTATTTTTAACGGGTGAACATAACCCAAAAAATTTCATCCATAAATGTCACGTATAAACAGAGTCTTGTTGATAGACCTGCATTTGCCAAGATTAGTTTTTTTGAAGTTTATATGGAGTGTTTTTTGTTTGTGTAAACGCTTATATATTTCAATAGCAGGTAAGAAATAAATGCAGAAAAAATTGTTTTGATTGGGATTTTAACCTTTAATAATCTTGCTGACAAATCCTAACTGTTAAAGAGTTGTATAAGTCAACCCTTAGCCGTAAGGCAAAATCAATAAGAGGAGGAATCGGTATTAAATTTACACTCCTACTCTTTCATCAGTTTTTGGGTTTGCACAAAATCATCATTTATAAATTTTATATAATAGACTCCCTTCGAGATATTTCCAATATTAAGCTTTGCATTTTGAGAGATATTATTCCATCTTTTTGTTAACTGGCCATTTGTATTTACAAGTTTAATTTCTTTTATATTATTTGAAGACACGATTGTGATAAAGTTCTTTACAGGATTTGGAGAAAAAGTTATTACATTTTGTTTTGAAATAATTACATAAACAATGGATGAAAACTTGCCATTTCCGTCTTCATCAATTTGTTTTAATCGATAAAATACTTTTCCAGAAATAGAGGAATTATCAGAAAAATTATATTGCAATAACCTGTTTGAATTTATTGCACCGGCAACAAAGCCTATAAGAGAGTAGTTAATTTCATTAGTACTTCTATACACTTCAAAACCTTTATTATTTTGTTCTGATGATGTTTGCCAGCTAACTTCTATATTATTTGCTGCAATGTATTTCGCTCCGAGGTTTTGTAATGTAACTGGTAAAACACCTGCATTTAGCTTCAGCACCCAGCCATCAGACGCACCACCATTAAATGCTATACCTGTAAAGGTTCCTGACCCGTCAGATGTAGCGGAATAACCTTCCATAATATATCCTCCATCTGATGTTTGCTCAGCTGTGTAAAAACGATCATCATCAATTCCGCCCAGCAGTTGCTGTGAAAGTATGTTTCCTGTAGCATTTAACTTAATAAACCATCCATCATTGCTCCCGTGAGTTGTTATCCCGGTAAGTGTTCCTGAATTAGAAGAATTTGAGTAACCTGCAACAATATAACCGCCATCCAAAGTTTGTCGGCAGCCATATAAGTAATCGTCATTGCTGCCACCCAGTAATTTTTGCCATGTTGTATTGCCCGAGGCATCCAGTTTTATTATCCAGCCATCAAATCCTCCATTGTTTGTTAAACCTGTTAGCGTACCAGTATTGGAAGAACTTGAAGCCAAGGCAGTAAGATACCCCCCATCAGCTGTTTGCAGTATTGGGGTTAAATAATCAGTATTGCTTCCACCAAAAAGTTTTTGCCAGGTCGTATTTCCTGCAGCATCTAATTTTACAACCCATCCATCTTCTACGCCATTATTGATTACACCTGTAAGCGTGCCGGTGTTGGAAGATGTTGAATAACCTGCTGTAACATACCCTCCGTCTGCGGTTTGTCTTACTTCACGTAATGCATCTAAATCATTACCGCCCAAAAGTTTTTGCCAGATTATGGTACCAGTAGCATCCATCTTTACAACCCAGCCATCAGCGGCACCGCCATTATTAGTGATACCGGTAAGTGTGCCTGAATTGGAGGAAGAAGCCTGTCCGGAAGCAATATAGCCGCCATCTGATGTTTGAGTAATACCAAAAAAGTAATCCTGATTATTTCCGCCAAATAATTTTTGCCATGTGGTATTGCCATTTGCATCAAGTTTTATAATCCACGCATCATAGAACCCGTTACCTGTTATGCCGGTTAGTGTACCGCTGTTAGAGGAATTTGAATAACCTACAATAATATAGCCACCGTCTGCTGTTTGCTGAGCTCCAAATAACCGGTCTTCATCAGTTCCCCCCAATAATTTTTGCCATGTAGTGTTTCCGCTTGCATCCAGCTTTATAACCCATCCATCAAAAAATCCATTATTTGTTAAACCGGTAAGTGTTCCAGTGCCCCCTCCCGGAGCGCCGCCTGCTTCAATAGTATTTCCCACAACTATATACCCGCCATCTGATGTTTGTTGGGTTTTAAAATTTGTAAACTGATCATTGCCGGTTCCCCCCAATAATTTTTGCCATTGAATGGTTTGCGATGTTGCGCTAAAGCCTGCAATGATCAGGCATAGTAAAAGTGTAAAATTTTTTTTCATTATATATATGTTATAGTTTAAAAAAATATGTAATAAATGTAGCAGTGAAAATTCTTTGGAATATCCTTATTATGCAAACACATAAATATTCTTGACAAGACAATTCCTTTACTTGACAAAAGAAATGCACCCGCATTATAATTTGATGTTATTTTGCATCTCAGCTAATAAATTATTTAATGCCTTTTTATTTTAGGAGATGGTTATTAAAATATAAAATTCCGCACGTATTGATTTGGATTACTATCTCATTTTTTTTAGCGGCACTATATTATGATTATAACAGGCCTTTGTTTGTTCAGTTAGTTCCATCGTTTGTATTAACAGCATTATGTTTCCCTTCGTTCTACCTATCAGGCATCTGGCTTGTGCCGGGATTTATTTACAAAAGAAAATTCATACAATTTTTTTTATCCGCAATTGCATTATTGCTTCTCAGTTCACTATGCGATTATTTAATAACACAGTTTATTTATCACTTAATCACAGGAATAGCCTTGTTTCCTTCTGTACCTTATTTCCTGTTGATATTTAATGTAATTGTGCTGGTAACTCTCATTAGCATTGCATTAGGTATTGCCTCAAAGATTTTAGACAACCGGTTTGAAATGGAGAAAAGATTGCATGAGGTTGAAAAAGAAAAGATAAGTACTGAATTAAATTTTTTGCGTTCGCAGGTTAACCCTCATTTCTTATTTAATGTAATGAACACAATTTATTTCCAAATTAATAAGGAAAATATACAGGCAAGATCTTCTGTTGAAAAACTTTCTGAAATGTTGCGCTATCAGTTATACGAATGCACTACTGATAAAATTGATATTGGAAAAGAATTGGAGTACATTAAAAATTATGTAGCTATGCAAACATTGCGTATGGAAAAAAATACAGATATAAAACTTTATATTGATGAAAAATTATCAGGATTTTATCTAGCTCCTTTGTTACTATTGCCAATTATAGAAAATGCTTTTAAACATATCTCAAATTTTAAAAATTCACAGGAAAATAAAATTCATATAAAATTAGAACATAAAAATGACGATGTATTTGTCATAAATGTTTCTAATACGTATGATAAGTCAATTAAATCAAAACACGTGTTTCAATCCGGTGGTTTAGGAATGCAAAATCTGCAACGGAGATTAACCTTGCTGTACCCTGAACGTCATGAATTTTTAATTGATGAACAGGAACATTTATTTGAAACTATATTAAAAATTAATTACGATGCTTAATTGCCTGGTTGTAGATGATGAACCTATTGCACGTAATGGCTTGATGGAACATATACGGCAGATCGATTTCTTAAACCCTGTCGCTGAATGTAAAAATGCAATTGAAGCAAGTGCTTGTATTCAAAATAAAAATATTGATCTTATTTTTCTGGATATACAAATGCCTAAACTTACTGGGATTGATTTTATAAAAAATTCACCACTATTGCCTGCAGTTATTTTTACAACTGCTTATCCGGAGTACGCAATAGAAGGATATGAATTGGATGTGTTGGATTATTTACTAAAGCCAATAAGCTTCAACCGGTTTTTAAAATCTGCCCTTAAAGCTCAGGAATTTCTGAGTGTGAAAAACAAGCAGGAAATTTCTAGTCCGTCAGATTTTTTCTTTATAAAATGTAACAAGAAAATTGAAAAAATTAAAATGAATGATGTGCTCTACATTGAGGGTATGTCAAATTATATTATTGTACATACAATAGATAAAAAATATATATCTTATCTTACTTCAAAAAGCATAGAAGAGCAATTGCCGCACAATCTTTTTGTTAGAATCCATAAATCATTTTTGGTAGCAGTTAATACAATTGATACAATTGATGGCAATGAAGTTAAAATAGGCAAAAATACATTGCCTATTAGTAAAAGCTATAAGGAAAGTGTAATGAATAGAATCGGAAACAGGTTATTTAAAAGATAAAGCTTAAAGGTTGCAAACTCAAAGTTTAAATTTCAATACCATCAACGTAAGCCATCAACGCCAAGCACAAATAGTTATAGCTGCATAATGTTTCTGACAACATTTTGGGGTTTGATCACAGCCCTTATGCTGAGCTTGGGGAGGGCTATGGGGGAAATCCATGTAGGAGTAAAATTTATATTGCGTTGTAATATCTCAATTGTTATATGCCTTAAATAATATGCTATAAAGTTTTCTACTGTTCTATAAAGTTCCGTTGATTGTAAGTTGCCTTTAAATGTTCCAATTAAAACAATAAGCAGTATCGCTATTTTTTTAAAGTATTTTCATTAAATCAGTTTTGCTCTTACTTGCCCCAAACGGTCAGGACTTGCAGCTTGGTTATTTTAATTGTTATTCTGTGTAGCAACCATGCAACTATTTTTCTTAATGATGATTGTGAACAAGTAATGTTCAATTATAGCCTTTATCGCCAAATGGTTTTAATTCTTCTATAAACATTTTTGCAAGTTGTTTAGATTCTTTAGCATGGTCAACAAGTTGATTCTCCTCTTGCTGTATTTCGCTCAATATTTCATATTTAAAATTACTTTCTCCGTACTGGTTCCAATCTTTTTGTAAAGAAACATTTCGATGCCCTCCAAAATTTAATTCTACACGATGCCGATTCCATATTTTGTCAAGATTAACACTGCCCTCAATATATATTTTACTGTTAGCAGTATTTCGAATTTGAAATACACCAATTCTAGGCTTAATAAAATTATATTCTTCTTTTAGTTCTTTCTTTGTTTTCATTTCAATTATTTTATGAAAGCTAAAAATATACAAATGTTCAGTTGTGTTGCTACTACATATAAATATATCAACCTAAATAAATTTTGCAAAAAGTATTCAGTACCTATGAATAATACTGTTTCTGAAAAAGGTCTTAAAGCTTAGCATGAGCTTATTATTGAACCAAGGGTGTCAAGTATTTTCTTTACCTTTTAAAAGCTTTACTTAGTTCTGGTAAAATACTTTTAGTAACCCCAGTAAATCTTTGTTGTTGTGTTTTGTGTTATTTAACTTTCATCTTATTTCCTTTCGGCTCATGAGTTAGTTCAACCAGTCCAAGTTTTCCCATTAAGGGTGGAATATACATTCCAAACCGTCCTCGAAGACCCTTCTTTAAACCATACCATCCACCAACAGGATTATGTTCCGAACGTCCCCATGCTTCGATTGTTCCTTCTTTTGCTGGTTTCTGTTCATCTGCACTACCGAGCTCCATCCAGTCACCATGTTTTTTAAGCATTTCGTGTAGATCAGCAAGACAACGATAATCATAATGCAAAACTGTTTTACCCACTGTACAAACTAGGATATCTTTTCCGTCTTTTGTATCCTTGTGCATAGTAGTCAGATGATTGAGGTGGGGTTTTTAGTGCCCATGGATTATCTTTTGTTCCTTGTTCTTTTGCCATAATTATAAAAGTATAAAGTTAGAAATGCTAATTCGATTTGAAAATATAAATGTTGCACAAACATATCTGCTAACAAGTAAATTTATGATATTTCTAGAAAATAATTCCGAAGCGGTAACAAGTAGATATATAAGCTTTGCGCTTTAAGTTTTTCATTAAAATATACAGGCTGGTAAAGATGATGAACTATCCACCTGTTTTAAAAACATGACCGATGCAGCTTTTGAATATGCTATGACCAATGAAACGCAACAATTAGAAACTACAAAAGGTAGTTTGTTTGGTGCCTACAATGCAGTAACCGGATATTTTCAAAATGTAAGGACATACAAAAATGATGAAGCAAAACTGAAATCTTTATTGTTTGGTGGTACTGGACAATTGAGGACACAAAAAGCATTTCAACTTTGTGAGAGTTTTGCAAAGGCTGAAGTAATCGAATTTTACAATTAAGATTTTTAAGGGGCAAATAAAAAAATTTGCCCCTTTTTTATAAAGACTTTTAAAGCCTGGAAACGAGCCACGCTTGAGGGCGTGGCTCGTTGACTTAATTCATTAATTTAGTAAATCAAAAAGATAAAACAATAACTTCAGTTTATGTAAAAAACTTAATTTGTAATAATGCTACTTTATAATGAATTTTTCAAAAAAATTGTTCTTTAAAAAGATAACCTCAACAGCAGGCATGCTAAGCGGTACACTCATATTTTCAGTTATGTATTATATTTTAAGAAATACTTTTATTGCATTTCTGTTAGAGTAGAGGAAATGAAAGGAGTGAAGATATAAAATATTATATTTTTCTTTTTGCTTCCTGTAACGATAAATAAAATCCTGCCCCAAACAACAAGGTAATAAGTCCGGCAAAGTATGGTATAAAATTAGTCATTCTTTTTGTTGTTTAGAAGTTTTAAATAAATACCAAAACCAATAATTGATGGCACCCATAGACCAATAAAAATAGCGGATTCCCTTTCTCCCTTGAACCAAAGCGTTTCGGAATAAATGAGGGAAAGAAATGCAGAACCCATCAGAAGAATATCTGCTACTGTAAATTTTTTACTCATAATAATAGTTTTGAAAACGGTTTTTAATTTTTAGCAATTCCATGTATTTACTTAAACATAAATTTTTATTTTATGTTCAGTTATTTTACTTCAAATATTTTTCGCATTTTTTCCAGTAGCTAAAAAAAGACGGATAATAACCCGTTACCTGCGGAAACATCCAGTCCCGGCTATCTTGAATACCGGGATAATAGTTAAAAGCCGGGTGTTCT
>JANYFT010000343.1 GCA_025359625.1 Ferruginibacter sp. | reverse complement strand
CAATGACGGTTGCAAAAATTGTTCACCCTTTACCTTATGTGGCAACTGTGTTGGCTTTACTATAACTGCAAACTGTTTTCAGGTTGACACACCACAACAATTTATACAGCAAACTTTTTCTGGCTACATTCAGTCATATCTACCTCAATACATTTCTTCTTTTTGGCAACCGCCAAGATTAGGTTGACACATGGTTATTTTTTGACACAGTATTTATCAGCCCAATTTTAAAATGATGAAATTTATTTTTACTTATTGCATAGCCCTGCTATGTACACTCAATATGTATGCACAGCATACTTTTAAAGCCATCATTAAAGACGCCCAAAAAAAACCGTTGCAAAGTGCAACTGCAACAATCAAACCCTTGAAAAAGTCTGCGGTTGCAGACAGCAGCGGATTTGTTACAATTAAAATTATTCCTACAGGAAAATTTGAAGTAATGTTGTCTCATGTTGGTTTTGAAGACAAGGTTATTCTCTTTGAATTTCCCATTGCAAATGACAGCATATTTGAAATTGAGCTTAAAGAAACAGAACATGAAGAAAACGAAGTTGTGGTTACTTCAACAAGAAGCACTGGTTCCATTGCCAATATTCCTACAAGGATAGAAACCATAGCAGGCGAAGAGTTACAGGAAAAAGGAAACATGAAACCGGGAGATATAAGAATGATGCTTAATGAAAGCACCGGCATTCAAACACAACAAACATCAGCTACAAGTTACAATTCAAGCATACGAATACAAGGGCTTGATGGAAAATATACTCTAATAATTCGTGACGGCTTCCCCCTGTATTCAGGCTTTTCGGGAGGTTTGGGTTTACTGCAAATTGTTCCACTTGATTTAAAACAAGTAGAACTAATTAAAGGAAGCTCATCTACACTTTATGGAGGCGGAGCTATTGCAGGTTTAGTAAATCTTGTTTCAAAAATTCCAAAATCAGAAAGAGAATTAAATTTCCTTGTTAACGGAACATCTGCATCAGGGCTTGATGCAAGCGGTTTTTATTCGCAAAAGTTTAAGAAAGTAGGAACAACAATTTTTGCATCATACAATCACGGTACACCTTATGACCCTGCAAATATTGGCTTAACAGCAATTCCAAAATTTGACCGTTACACCTTAAACCCGAAATTATTTTTTTACTTCAACAAAAACACAACAGCAAACTTTGGGCTGAATGCAACTTATGAAAATCGCATTGGTGGCGACATCAAATACATAGAAGGAAAAGCCGACAGTATTCATTCTTACTTTGAAAAAAATAAAACCAATCGTTACAGCACTCAACTTTCTGTTGAGCATACAATAAATGACAATGCAAAATTCAGTTTCAAAAACAGTGTGAGTTATTACAATCGTTCCATTCAAATTCCTGACTACTTATTTTCGGGAGTACAAGTTTCATCTTATAGCGAAGTAAATTTTAATTACAAAAAAGAAAAGTTGGAATGGATTAGCGGAATAAATTTTCTTACCGATAAGTTCACACAAAATAAACACGACATTATTATTCCCGTTAACTACAATCAAAACACTATTGGTGCATTTGTGCAAAACACCTGGAATGCTTCAAAAATTCTTACACTTGAAACAGGTTTGCGTGGCGACTATCAAAATGACTATGGATTTTTTCTTTTACCTCGGCTCGCTGCTTTGTTCAAACTAAGTAATCATTTAACTTCTCGAATTGGCGGAGGATTGGGTTATAAAACGCCAAACGTATTTACTGAAGATGCAGAAAGAATTCAATTTAAAAATGTATTGCCGATTGATAGTAAAAACCGGATAGCAGAAAAATCTTTCGGAGGAAACTTTGACATTAACTACCGTACAACTTTATTCAACAATAAAGTTTCATTTAGTCTCAACCAACTCTTTTTCTATACACGAATTAATAATCCATTAGTGTTGACACAGCTTGCAAATGGCTATTATAACTATTTGCAACCTAAAGGATTTATTGACACAAAGGGAATTGAAACAAACTTTAAACTCACTTATAAAAATTTGAAACTCTTTATTGGTTACACTTTCGCAGACGCAAAAGAACATTATACTACCACAACGGAGTTTGCTCTTGTTGCAAAACATCGTTTAAATAATGTTTTAGTTTATGAAATTGAAAACAAATTGAAAGTAGGTTTAGAAGGATATTATTATTCAAAGCAAAAACTTAATGACGGTGCAACGGGTAAAGCATATTGGCTCACAGGATTTATGATTGAAAGGCTTTGGAAACATTTTTCCATCTTTGCCAACTTTGAAAATTTTACTGATACACGGCAAACAAAGTTTGACACGATTTATACAGGAACAATTACCAATCCTGTTTTTCGTGACA
The DNA here is from genome assembly GCA_025359625.1 of Ferruginibacter sp. Classification (GTDB taxonomy): domain Bacteria; phylum Bacteroidota; class Bacteroidia; order Chitinophagales; family Chitinophagaceae; genus Ferruginibacter. The sequence continues at coordinate 10,566 of JANYFT010000343.1, read as the reverse complement.
TCTATGCACCAGTTGATGGCTTTGTTTTGAATGGCGGTTTTAAAATTAAACTGTAATTATTTGCCGACACAGAAGGCATACACATTTGCAAGGTACACAAGGTGCATAGTCCTTAAATAGGTTACGAAATGCAAAGAGTAGCTAGAATAAGGCAAAGGTTTTGCAGGGTAGGTTTCCAGTGTGGGCAGGTTACTAATTTTCGATAGTAAAGAGACGATGGATTGTAGAACAGTAATAAGAAGGCACAGGAGAGGGCTTCTGCGCCAGATGAGCGAATGAAGCATTCAATAAAATGTTTCAATAAAAAATTGATGATGATTATAAAATTTTTAATGGAAGCATATTGAATACAAAACCCCGTAAAAACGGGGCTTTGTATTAACACAATTAATTGCAAATTGTATAGAAATATTTATTGATTCTTTGTATCCTGACGCACAAATTCACATTTGAAAGTTATTTGAACTATTTGTCCCAAGCCTGCAGGGCCTATGCCCCAATCGGATATATACAATTTTCCATCTGGCCCAAAGGTCATTCCTGTTGGCAAGTGAAGCCCGGATGTAATTACTGTTTTTACTCCTGAAGGATCTACTCTTATTACATCGCCCTTTCCGGGAGTGGGGCCTGGAGCGCCTACAGTATTTTCGAGAACATATAGCCGGTCGCGATCATCAAATGTAATGGAGAGTATGGATGAAAATCCGGAAGCAACAATGCTTATTTTGCCATTTGGTGTAATCTTGTAAACATTTGAATTACCCATAATTGGGAATGTACCCAGGTTGCCTACATAAAAGTTTCCATTATGATATGTAACTGCTGTGGGAACAATATGCCCAAGTGTCGCAGACATGTCAACTACTCGTTGTATGGAACCATTAAGAGCAATTTTATCTAACACTCCGGTGTTTGGCTCAATAACATAAAAGTTGTTATTAACGCTAACCATACTAAATGGATTGCCATCAGGCGTGTAGTCATCTGGTTCAAAGTTTACTCCCGGATGAGCAATTATAAATGTGCTGTAATTCGCAATCAATGACCATGTTTTGTTAGGATTTACTTTGATGATACCATTTGGCACACCCGCCACACCATGAGAGCAACCGGCGCCGCCAATAAGGCCATAAAGTGTATTTCCAATAAAAGCAACATCCGCCATACCGGTAACTCCGCTTCCTGAAGCAACATTTGATTGACTTGAAGGAAGATGATCAGCAACAGTTGTACGAACACCTTGCCAATCAATTTTTGAAATACGGCTACCCGTGTCGCTTCCTGTGGAAGGACCGGGTCCGGTTGGAATCTGCGGACATTGTCCAATGGTTGAATGGGTGCCACCGATGCCACCTTCTGCTACATACAAATTTCCATCCGGCCCAAACTTTAATCCCCGGGGATTATTTAAGCCGGTAGCGATAACTTTAGATGTTGTAACAGTAACGTTGTTTCCGCCGCATTCGGGCGGGGTCTCGTGTTTATTACATGCCTGGAAAACAACAGTGCCTGCAACAATTGATGCGAATAAAAATAAAATTTTTGCTTTCATATAAAATAAATTTTGTTTTATTAAACAATGATTTTACTACGGTATAAAAAATCTGGTATGAGGATATTGATCAACTTAAACCTATGGGCTCTACCAAACTTCTCCGGTCATCGTGTCAATTCCAAGTACGCCAGTTGGCAGGTTTACATCAGGAGCCTTCATCATTGTAAGGGTTCCTTTGCCCTGCAAATGAGTGTAACGCCCTGTGCCACTGGTAATATACCAGGTTCCGCTCATACTTGAACAATCCTGGTGCATGGTGAAACTTCCTTCCTTAGTTGTCATCGTCTGAGTGCAATGCGCTGAATCACCTGCGACGGTCACGTCCATTAAACTACTGCCGGAAATATTAAGCTCGCCAGTTGCAGTAAAAGTTCCTGAAAGAACAATTGGCTTAACAAAAGTTGTATGCGTTACTACAATAGTAATTGACTTATCATGTTCAGGTTTTTTACATCCCACTAAAGAGATAAACGAAACTCCCAAAAGAAAGAGCGATAATTTTAATTGCATTTTCATAATTTTTGTGTTTTTGATTGTTATAAAAAAATAATTCATATAAAATAAATTTTGTTTTACTAAAGTATATTCTCTTATCAAATTTTTTTTATCATTTCTTCCAATAGACGAATTACATCTATACTTTTCATACATCAACGACAGGTTGCAGGTTTCGGGTGATGAATGACATTTGTAAATGAATAACGTGTTTCTGTTAAAGAGACTTTATAATACTTGCATTGCTGTCTATCTTTATAACAAATAATTTATTTGACAACAAATGTTTTTATATTTTCCAATAAGCTTAAACATCAGCTGGCAAGGCATTTGGCCTTTTGGCTGATTTTTTCGCTGCAAACTGTTGTAGTTGCCACGCAAATGAAAGGCGTAGCTGATTTTTTTGTTTACCAATCTTATCAGGCTGCACTTTTTTTTCTATGTTCTGTTTTACCGGTCTGTATTTTTTCTGTTTATATTTCTTTATACTTATTATTCCCTTTTCTGCAAAAAAAAAGATATGCTGTCTTTATAACCGGCATAGTTGGTTTAATAATTTTTAATTGTGTTACCGCATTATTTTTTTGTGTTATTATGCGGCCTTACATCTGCCCGGATTGCGATCCTATTAACCTTGAGGAAAAGATAAACATGATGGGTAACAATGGTATTAATATAGCCAGTTTTATGGCACTGGTTACGCTTGGTATTAAATTTACAAAAAACAGGTATCTGCAGCAAATTCAAAACCGTATACTTACCAGGCAAAAAATTACAAGCGAACTTAAATTGCTGAAAGCCCGCATTCAGCCCGGTTTTTTGTTTGAAACACTCCAGGTGCTTTATTATAAAATTTCTGCTGATAAAAACCAGGCTGCTGAAATGTTATTAAAATTTTCAGAGCTTTTAAGTTACATGCTTTACGAGTGTGATGATGATTGTGTGCTTATACACAGAGAACTGTTTATTATAAATGAATTTATTGCACTTGAAACAATGATGAACGAAACAAAAATTACAATTACTGACAAGGTTAGCAACTATATCAATAAAAAGTATATTCCATCATTTATATTATTATCCCTGATACAGAATTGTGTTATTGCACTTCATAACAACCAACACAAGGGATTACATTACCTTGATGTGAAAATACATACAGAAAATAATATGCTTTATTGCAAGATGAATATTCAACCTACAGATGGTGGCGCCATAAAAAATGTGTATGCCGGTATAATTAGTACATTCATAAACAGGCTTGAAATATTTTATATTAACAATTATAAACTGAAATTTTTAGAAGAAGAAGGCGAATTTATAATTACACTATCTCTTTTATTATTAGATACTTTCTTACCAAATAAAATTGAAGAAACACCTGCAACCGGTTATACCTATGCGCATCTATAACTTTATATTTTCCAATAAAATTGTCATCCGCATTTTGCGCCATGTAAGTTTTTGGGTGGCTTGGTATGTATACGAGCTTATGCTTTTTTTGTATAACAACAGTAACATTCAAAATACTTTTTGGCTAACCTTAAAAGTGAGATGCTTAAAATTATTAGTTATTTCCCCAATCGGAATAATTCAATGTTACATTATAGTATATTGGTTAATTCCGGTATTTCTTTTAAGAAAAAAATATATACTATTTATTTTCAGCATTATTTTTCTTTCCGTTGCAGTAATAATTTTTGTTGACTTGTTAACTTATAAACGATTTGATTTTTTATCTGTATGGGTGGGCATAGCATCTTATATAAGCCGTGGCATACCTGTACCCTTAGTATTTCTAATGATTAAAATGCTAAAAATATGGCACCTTAAAGAAAAAGAAAAAGATGCACTGCTAAAAGAAAATGCAAATGCAGAATTACAATTATTAAAAGCACAGGTGCATCCGCATTTTCTATTTAATACCATAAACAATATTTATTTTTTTATACTTACAAATACTAAAAAAGCGCAGGGCCTTGTAAAGAAATTAGAAAAAATACTTCAATACATGATTACTGAATGTGAGCAGCCTGTTGTTCCTTTAAGCAGTGAGATAAATATGATCAATGATTATTTTGAATTAGAAAAAGTGCGTTATGAGGATCTTGATATTGAATTGAAAATAACCGGTGACTATACAAATAAAATGATTGCCCCTTTACTCATGATACCCTTTATTGAAAATAGCTTTAAACATGGAACGAGTAAAATGCTAAGAGGCCCCTGGATAAAATTATTTATACAGGCAGATGAGGATATGCTGCATTTTACTTTAGCAAACAGTAAGCCATCTGATAAAATTGTAAATGCAAATGGAGGCATCGGGTTAAGCAATGTACAGAAAAGGCTAAAGCTCTTATATCCTTTCAATCATTTGTTGGTAATTGAGCCAACGGTAAATACCTTTACAGTAAATATGCAAATACCATTGGAGCATGAAAATAAAACGATTGAAAAAATAGATACTTCAATTTATAATCCTTAAAAAATTGTAATTGCAAAATAACAAACAAATACAATGCATCGCTGTTGATGACGAGCCACCTGCATTACAACTGATTGAAAAATATATTCAGTCTATAACGGTTTTCAACCTTAAAGGCACCTGCTCTAATGCCGTTGATGCGCTTGCTTTACTTCAAAATAATACCATTGATCTTTTATTTCTTGATATACAAATGCCTCATATTCTGGGAACAGATTTTATGCGTACGCTTACCAACCCGCCTAAAGTAATATTTACAACAGCTTTTAGAAAATTTGCAGTAGAAGGTTTTGATCTGGATGCAGTGGATTATTTACTGAAACCAATTTCATTTCAAAGGTTTTTAAAAGCAGTCAATAAGGTAATGAAATTGAATCTGTCTGCAAATGAAAAAAATATATTCAATACTACAAGCGAAAAAGAAATTGAAATTGAAAATAATTCTATTTATTTACGTGTTGACAGAAAGAACATAAAAGTAAATCTTGCAGATTTATTATTTATTGAAAGCCTGAAAAATTATATAAAAGTTGTTACAAAAGATAAAACTTTCGTGACAAAATATCCTATTTCTACTTTGGAAGAAATTCTACCCTCCTCCTTTATTCGTATTCACCGTTCTTTTATAATTGCTAAAAATAAAATTGAATCTTTTACATCTGAGTTTATTCAAATAGGGAAATATGAATTACCTGTAAGTAGGAGTTACCGGCATGAGGTAGAAAAAAATTTGAAAAAGGAAATTTAATTTTAAAGCTATTTTTCCCTTTTTGGATAAAAGATTATTGTACAACCAGCACTTTAAATGAACCGTCACTATCTTCTTTCTTTCATTTGAAGCAGGGCGCCACCGGCCTTTAGCAAAATGAATTATCTTGCTAAATTGAAAGCGTATTTCAAAGCTATACGTGTCGAGTGAGGACACTGGCCACGGCAAGCTGCCCTTGCTGGCGTATATCAGGCAGGGAAAGCGGATATATCCAAATTTGAAATATTGCGTTTTACAAAAAAATTTAACCGGATCAATATGTTGCTGAATAAAAAAATAAAAAAAGCAATAACGTTTCACACAGAAATAATAAAACTTGTTTATCCTGAAAATGGGATGAGCAACTGGGAGCATTTTACCCGTACCCATTTTAATAATATGGCGTTGGTCATCAACAAAAAAATCACGCATGCAGTCATAAGCAATCCTGATCTGGTGGCGCATTATTTTGTAATTGGCAAATTGAAACTTGAAAAAGATATCCTTAACCTGCGCTGTGGTTCAGTATCCGGCTTTATTCAGTATTTAAGCAGGCGAAACGAATACCAAATATATACTTGGGTAAGTGGAAAAACCCTGCAAAGTTATTGGAACAACGGCAGTGCAAAGATTGTAAAGATAAATGCCTTGATGGCTTTTTTACAGGTGCCTTTAAACGAATGGGACGACTGGATATTGGAAACACCTAAACTGGAGGCCCGTGATGAAGCATCAGCGATCTTTCTTTTCAAAACCCCCGAGCTTAACCATGCTTCTTTTGCAATTGTAAAAAAATATTATGCAGGTAATTACTATTTGTATTACCAGAAAACAGATGGCAGTGATAACATCATCAAAACGCCTTTTGTTTTAAAGGAACATGAAAGCGGCAAGATACTGGTACATTCTATATCAGAAGGACACCGCTACAGTGGCAAGGTGATGGGGCTAAGGGATGGTTGCCTCTACATCAACTGCCAAAACCTCGACTTTGAAGAAATGGAACAATATGTATTTAATATAGGGTTGGAAACAAACCCGGAAGTTTTATTTGGGGTATCCACCACCGTTAGTGTAAAAGAAAGATTGGGCGTGGCGCTTAAAAATGTTTTGGTAAAGCAAAAAAATAATAGTGATGGTTTTGAAAATGAAAATGAAATTGAAATTCCATTCAGTAAAAAATATGCTGCTGTTTCAGAAGAATCTATCATCGTTAACTATTTAAAAAACAGTCCGCACAATATTATAAAAGCACCGGGTTGCTGTAATCTTTCTGAGTTGGCGGATGATGGTGAAAGAGCGTATCAATAAATTCGGCCTTTACAATTATCAACCAATATTTAAAAATTGCTGCATTAAAAGTAAGTGATAATAAACGCTTACTTTGTAGGGTAAACCTTTTTCTGGATGGAGCATACAGCAAGAGAACCTTTTCACCGTTTAAATAAAGTTTTCAAAGATGAAATATTTAGGCACCCTTATGGAATCAAGGCAAATGCTCAACCGTGTTCCAGATCAGCAATTGCTGGCTGATTAAGGGCTGGGTTCATTGATTTTCTTAATAAAAATGATAAGTGGTAAATGTAAATAACTTTACGTAAAAAAACTTAGTGGTACATTTGTCTGCTTAAATCCTGAATTAAACAATATAACTGTTAATAAAACACCTTGCCTTTTAATACTTAAATATAAATTCAACATGAATCGTTCGCTTGCAATTATGAAAAACCTGCTAATGTTTACCATTGTCCTCTTAATTTTTAGCTGCTCCAAACGGGAAAGCAAACCCAAAATCCTGGTGTTTAGTAAAACGACGGGCTATCACCACGAATCTATTGCAGCGGGTAATGTGGCTATTGAAAAATTAGGCGGCCAAAATAATTTTGATGTAGATACTACCACAGATGCAGCGATGTTTACAGAAGATACACTGAAGAAATATGCAGCCGTTGTTTTTTTAAGTACTACAGGTGATGTACTGGACTATTTACAGGAAGCTGCCTTTGAGCGGTACATACAGGCAGGTGGCGGTTATATGGGTATTCATGCAGCCGCAGATTGTGAGTACGACTGGGGTTGGTATGGCCGTTTAGTGGGAGGCTATTTTTTAAGCCATCCCGGTATTCACGATACTTTCCCCAACATACAGCCGGGCATGCTGAATGTAATTGATAAAGATAATATTGCCACAAAATTCTTGCCGGCGGAATGGAAAAGAACCGATGAGTTTTACAGTTACAAAAAGTTGAGTAAAGACACCAAAATATTGTTGAAAATTGATGAAAAATCTTATCATGGCGGTGCCAATGGAGACAACCATCCAATGGCCTGGTACCATGAGTATGATGGCGGCCGTGCATTTTATACAGCATTGGGCCATACCAAAGAATCTTATGCTGAAGACCTTTACCTTAAACATATTTTAGGCGGCATTCAATATGCCATCGGCGAAAATAAAGAACTGGATTATTCAAAAGTAAAAACACAAATACCTCCGGAAGACAACCGGTTTACAAAAGTGCAACTGGCCCAGGGAGATTTTTATGAGCCAACAGAAATGACCGTGCTGCCTAACCTTGATATCCTGGTTACCCAGCGCCGTGGTGAGCTCATGTTGTATAAAAGCGATACTAAAAAAGTAAAGCAGGTGGGTTTTTTAAATGCTTATTTTAAAACTTCCACTCCCGGCGTTAATGCAGAAGAGGGTGTATTGGGATTGGCGAAGGATCCTGACTTTGCAAAAAATAACTGGATATATATTTATTATAGTCCTATTGATAGTTCGGTTAACCGTCTATCAAGGTTTACTTTTAAAAATGATACCATTGATAATGCATCTGAAAAAACAATCCTTGAAGTAAAATCACAGCGGGAAATTTGTTGCCATACCGGTGGCTCCATTGCATTTGGCCCCGATAAATTATTGTATTTTTCTGCCGGTGATAACTCAACACCTTTTGATGAACCCAAAGCTAAATATGTTAACAGCGGCTATGCTCCGTTAAATGATTTTTCTTCCAATCAGCAATATGATGCAAGAAGGTCTGCAGGCAATACCAACGACCTTCGGGGAAAGATCATGCGGATAAGGGTTAAAGAGGATGGCAGCTATGAAATACCGGACGGTAATCTGTTCCCTAAAGGCACTGCTAAAACAAGGCCTGAAATTTATGTAATGGGCAACCGCAATCCATACAGGATTTCTGTAGATCAAAAGAACAGTAATTTATATTGGGGAGAAGTTGGGCCTGATGCCAGCAATGACAGTCTTGTTACCCGTGGCCCACGTGGTTATGATGAGGTAAACCAGGCACGTAAGGCAGGCTATTTTGGGTGGCCATTATTTGTAGGCAACAATTACCCTTACCGCCAGTTTGATTATGGCACCGGAAAAAGTGCTGATAATTATGATCCTGCACACCCCGTCAATAATTCAAAACACAATACAGGATTAACAGAATTGCCACCAGCACAACCCGCCTTTATCTGGTATCCTTATGCAGCCTCACCAGATTTTCCCCAGGTAGGTACAGGTGGAAGAAATGCGATGGCAGGCCCGGTTTATTATACCGATTTGTTTCCAAAAGAAACCCGTTTGCCGGAATACTATAATGGTAAATTGATTATCTACGATTGGATAAGAGGTTGGGTAAAAGCCGTAACCATGCTGCCCAACGGCGACTTTGATAAAATGGAACCTTTCTTTCCATCTTTAAAAGTAAACTCATTAATTGATATGGAAGTGGGCCCTGACGGCAAGTTGTATTTGTTGGAATATGGCAATGGCTGGTTTACAAAAAATGTGGATGCAGGCATTGCAAGAATTGATTTTAATGGCGGCAACAGGCCACCGGTAATTAATGCCATCAACGTTAATAAAACCTCAGGGATATTGCCATTTGCTATTAAAGCAACTGTTGATGCCAAAGACCTGGAGAAAGATAAAGTGACGTATGTTTGGGATTTGGGCAATGGTACAACTAAAGAAACCACCGTGCCAGCATTGGATTACACTTACACCACTGCAGGAGATTTTAAAATTGTGGTGGAAGTAAAAGACAGTCATGGTGCTTCTTCTAAAAGTAATGCATTCAATATTTATGCAGGTAACGAAACGCCGTCTGTTGCCATTGACTTAACAGGTGGCAATAAATCATTTTATTTACCAGGAACACCATTGCAATATGCAGTAACAATAACTGATAAAACGGATACGGCAAAGATTGATCCTGCAAATCTTTTTGTATCGGTTGACTACATTGAAGGTTTTGATAAAGCTAATGCGCCAATGGGCCATCAGCAGGGACAGGCAAGTATTAGTGGCAAAAATGTAATGCTATCCCTTGACTGCAAAAGCTGTCACAAAGAAGCGGATAAATCAATTGGGCCTTCATTTGTGCAGGTGTCGGAGAAATACGGAAAAAATCCCCAGGCAGTCACTTATCTTACCCAAAAAATAATAAAAGGAGGCAGTGGTGTTTGGGGTGAAGTTGCCATGGCAGCGCATCCTACACTTACACAAAGTGATGCAGAGCAAATGATTGGCTGGATACTGTCGCTCTCAAATAAAGCGGCTGTAAAAAAATCGCTGGCCCCCACAGGTACCATCATTCCTCCAGCTACTGTAAAGCCAAACAGTGTGCTCGTTTTATCAGCAAGTTATACTGATAAGGGTGGTAGTAATATTAAGGCCTTAACTGGTAACAGTACGGTTACTATGCCCGGTAATACAATCTCTTTTACAGGCGGAGAAAAATTAAAAGACTTTACAACTTATAAATTAGGCGGTACTACTATTTTGGTTTTCCCGGCTGTGGAAGGTTGGTTTGCTGTAGATAAGATTGATCTTACAGGAGTAAAATCAATGAATCTGACTACTGGATGGCAGGATGCGCCAAAAGCAGTTGTAAACTTTGAAGCAAGGCTTGATGCTCCTGATGGAAAGTTATTGGGTAAAGCAACTATGCCTGTTCCAAAAAAAGACCAAAAGGGTGGTATAATAAAACTCCCGGTTGAAGCTGTAGCTGATGGAAAGTTTCATTCCATTTATTTTATTTATAAAGCGGCAGAGAAAATACAAGGAGGAGTAATGGCTCTGCAATTTAATAGTAATTAAAAAAGAAAGATGTTATGGTTATCTTATTTGATGCAGGGTTGAAAGATTAACGCTGAAAGAGTGTAATAAATTAACGACAGGCATGGCTCTCGTTAGGGAGGCTGCTGTATCTATAAAGCCCTCAAAGGGTGATACAAACTTCGCTCGTTCGGGGATTCTTTTAG
>JANYFT010000342.1 GCA_025359625.1 Ferruginibacter sp. | reverse complement strand
TAAACAAAAAAAAGCTATGTGAAATGGCTTTCACATAGCTTTTGTCAATATCAATGCTGCATTGAAGTACAGACGATTTTACCAACTATTTTTCAGTATTATACCTCAAAAAAAGGATTTCCGTTACTATCCCTCACGCAGAGAGTATTTAATTTTGTTGGATATTGACGAATTGCAACTGATGAATTTTTTAATTTAATCCGGGCATAATAACCCTGAATATTAATGTACGCATAAATGTAATTTATGCGTACATTAGCTTTATGAAAAATAGACTCAATATAACTGTAGATGATTTACTGATGCAGCAGGCCAAGCGCTATGCTGCAAAACACCAAACCTCCGTGTCTCAGTTAGTGGAACAATATTTTAAAAATTTAACCCGCCCTACACGCAGTAAAAATATTATACAATTGGTAGAACGCCTACCCAAACCTTCCATTGATACCAATACAAATTTAAAAGAAGGTTATTACAATGATCAACTAAAAAAATATGGCTTCTAAAGCTTTTGCAGATGCAAATCTATTACTGGATTTTACATTGCAGCGTGATAAATATGTACCAGCACGTGATATTATACAACTTGCTATTGACGGTACTATTATTTTGTACACTACACCTGCAATACTGCATATTGTAGCTTACTGGGTAGCAAAGGCATACGGTAATGTAAAGGCAAAAGAATTACTATTGGTGCTGCTGGCAGACATAAAAATAATTGATTGCGATCATGCAACTGCGCTGATGGCAATTAATAGCAGCTTTGATGATATTGAAGATGCCCTGCAATATTATACAGCGTTAAAACACGGAATTGAATATTTTATCTCTGCCGATAAAAAACTTAAGAAAGCCGCCATACCCCAATTACCCGTATTTACTGCCGGGGAGTTTTTAAAAGAATTTTCTACTGAATAAACTGCGTCCTCCAGTCGAAGAAGATCATAAAATATAGCAAACGGGCAATCTTTACACTCATTTTTTTTGATAAGCTTCTTTGTGGATTACAGTTTTACACAGAGCATTACAAACAAATTATAAACGAACTATACAATACTACGAAGGCATGCTGGCACAAGGAGAAATCATTACCGCAGATATGAAGTTATCAGAAAGGCTTTTTTACCAGTTTAAATCTTTAATAAAAAATCAATAAGCCAGTGCTAAAAGATACTACAAAAAAGATTTATAAAAATCTCCCAGTATAGCTTTCTTTACATTTTTTCAAGTCGCCAGGTTTGCCTGCAAATACAAGGTTGCCACCTGCATCACCAGCCTCCGGGCCAAGGTCAATTACCCAGTCGGCAGATTTTATTACATCGGTATTGTGTTCAATAACTAAAATAGTATGCCCCTGTTCAATGAGCGCATTAAAAGAAGTGAGCAGTTTTTTTATGTCATGAAAATGAAGACCCGTGGTGGGTTCATCAAAAATAAAAAGAATATTGCCCTGCGATTTTCCTTTGCCCAAAAAAGAAGCCAGCTTAACCCGCTGTGCCTCACCACCAGAAAGGGTATTGCTGCTCTGCCCTAATTTTACATACCCCAAACCTACATTGCTTAATGGCTGTATCTTATTGGCCACCTCTTTTTCTTCTTTAAAAAATTCAATGGCATCATCTACACTCATATCCAATACATCATAAATGTTTTTTCCTTTGCAAGTCACTTCCAGCACTTCTTCTTTAAACCGTTTGCCACCGCATACTTCGCAGGTTAAATGAACATCAGCTAAAAATTGCATTTCAACAATCTGCTCCCCTTCGCCTTTGCAGGCATCACATCTGCCGCCATCCACATTAAAAGAAAAATGCTTTGGCAAAAAGCCCCTCATTTTGCTTAGTGGTTGTTTGCTATATAATTCCCTTATTTCATCATAAGCTTTAATGTAAGTAACGGGGTTACTTCGGCTGGATTTACCAATAGGGTTTTGATCTACCATTTCTATTTGGGAGATTGTATCCACATCGCCGGTAATGGCTTTGTGAATGCCCGCCTTCTCTACTCCTTCACCTTTAATTTTTTGTAAGGCAGGATATAAAATCTGTTTTACCAAAGTTGTTTTACCACTGCCACTTACACCACTAACCACACAAAAAACATTCAAAGGAAATTGAACATTTATATTTTTAAGGTTATTTTGTCTTGCTCCTTCTACAATAATACTTTGATTCCATTTGCGTATATTTTTTGGAGGCTCAATAGCTAATTCACCTTTTAGGTATTTTCCTGTCAGGCTGTTTTTATCGGTTATTAATTCTTTGTAATTGCCTGCTGCCACTACTTCTCCACCTAAATGGCTTGCCAGTGGCCCCATATCAATTATGTAATCAGCTTCTCTCATCATCATTTCATCATGCTCTACAA
>JANYFT010000290.1 GCA_025359625.1 Ferruginibacter sp. | reverse complement strand
GCAGGAAGATTTGATGCACTGCTGATAAATTCAAGTTCTCCCATAAATTTTCTATGGTATCCCCCAATGGTATTTGATTTTGAATTTAGTTCATACACAAAATAATTATTTTCCGCAACAACAATATCTAGAGGGCCACCGTCTGTTTTAGCAGCTTCTTTTTGTACTAAATATAAAGCACCCTGCGTATCCACATAATAGGAAGAAATATTGTTGCTTGCCGTATTTGTTATGTATGCAAACCTGCCATGCTTTGTAACTGTTACCCAGCAAGGGGCTGATTCATAATTAGCTATCGCTCCATTAATATTTTTAGGAACACCATTGTTGCCAGTTATATAAGATGTAGCGGATCCTGCTCCGGCTCCACCGCCTACAGCGTTGGATACAATCATAAAACGATTCCTTGAAAATTCAAAACCAAACGGGGTTTGTCCGGTTGAATGGGTAAAAATGCCTTTGCTTACAGATCCATCATGCTTAACTTTAAAAGTGCTTATAATATTGGTCGCTTTTTCTGTAACGGCTATCCAGTCTCCATCAGGCGTAAAGGAAATTTGCGGGGCATCAACAGCAGTGCCGCTTAAATATTGGGTTGATCCTTCAATATCCGTAAGGCTACCACCAGAGCCAATCCAGAAGCCGTGAATATTATCACTTCCCCTGTTTAAAACATACAACATGTTATCATGAACACTTAAACTTACCGGAGTTTTTCCTTGTGAACTTTCGGTGTGTGCAAGGGTAAGGCTTCCATCCTCATGTACTTTAAATGACGAAACTGAATTGCTGCCGGCATTTACAGCAAAGAGCCATTTATGATTTTTATCCAATTCCAATGCACCCTGCGATCCCAATGGTTTGCCGGTTCCGGAGCAACCAGACATGATGCTTCCTTCAAAATAAAGCGAACCATCATGCTTAATCTTATACACCAGTATTTCATTTTGTGCAGCCGCATTGCTTTCTGTATAAAGGTAGTGTTCATTATTGCCTTCTCTTAATGCGGTGTTTAGGCTTTGCAGGTTTTCTGTAACAGCTGCCTCATCAGGATTAGCACCTTTTTCGGCCATCATTTCTTCTGTTGATGTTTTGGATTGAACTGCGGGGGTAAAATTTTTATCCCCCATTTTGCTACAGGAGCCCAGGCTAAAAAAAATACTGATGATAATTGATGCAGTCAGCAAAGTGTTCTTTTTCATTGTTTTGTTTTTAAATGTTTACAATTGTTTTATAAATCGGTTTTCTAATTCGATGCAGTAATTGATCCCGGTTCCGGATGTACATAGCTCTGCCACTATCTCACTGAGATATTTTAATTCCGATATCCTAATTGTTATTTAAACCGGTGGATAATACCAGCATGCAACCCTGTACTGGTGATGGGTAAGCTACCTACCCCCATGCCCTGCAATGGTATTTTTAAAAAAGGTGCTATTCTTAATTCAAGATATTTTGAAACCTTATGTACATACCCTGCACTTATACTGGCAACTGCAGGCAATCCATAATTATTCTTTTCATACATTCCTGTAGTTTTTTCCGCTGTACCGTTCATGGTAACGTTGTACATGTTCTTTTCCTTTGTCATGATATAGACTGAAATTCCTGTGGAAATAAAGAGCCCCGAATTTTTTTTATGGATAAAATTATATTGAATGGTCAGCGGAATTTCTATCAGCGAACTTTCGCTTTCAAGGTTATTAATTATCATACCTGCAGGCATGGTTGACTTTACTTTATCCATGCTGAATTGTGTTCCCTCGCTTCTGTAATTTTTCTTATTCCATATTATTCCAGTTTCAAAAGATAGTTTATTGTTTATACTCATTCCTGCCAGCAAACCTGCATCAAAGCCGGGATTATTAAAAGAGGCTGATCTTACTTTGCTGAAATCCGGTCCACCTTCCAGGCCGATGTAAAATATTTTCTTCTGAGATAAAACAGCTGTTGTTGTAGCTTTTTTATAATTAACGTTTTTGTTGTTTTTTGCCAATGAATTTTCTAAAGTAATATTTTCAGTTTTCGCTGCTATTAAAACTTTCTCCACTTCTTTTTCAAGATTATCCATAAGTAAATTGTGCGATCTTTCTCTAATCTTGTAAGCTGGTGTAGTTAAAATATTGCTGTCGTTTGTTTCTTCCGTTACCAGATAATTATTTTGATTATTTTTATTTGACTTTATAAAATTTTCTTTATGATAAAAATGAACTTGCTTAAACTTCGAGCTTTCATTTATAAAGTTATTGCCAGAATAAGGAATTAATATACGGCTATAATTACCAGTTATTTTTTTTTGTTCAGCAACGCTTACAATTTTCTCCTTACCCAGATCATTCAAAATTATATTTTCTTTCTCCTTCATTAAATCACTTAAGGCAGTGCGGTAAGATAATTTAGTGGTTGCTTTTTGTAATAATAGGTCCCGTGTTAAAAATGCTGCAAAAAGTAGCAAACAGGCAATCAATTTTTTATTGCTTTTTTTTTGTAAAGGCAAAACAGACTTGGGATCAGCTTGAGAGGGGTTGATCCTTTTGGCAATGCTTTCCCAATCTCCTTTTCCATTTTGAAGAGGATAGTTTTGTGCTGCCCTTTGAAACAAATCATCCATATCGTTTTCTACATGCTGCATACTGTAAGCTCTTCCTTTTGGTTTAAATATTTTTGCATCAGCGCCCGTGCCCTTAATAAATTAGATTTGGATGTGCCAACCGGTATTTTTAGAATTTCTGCAATTTCAATATGCGTATAGCCATCTATTACATGCATATTAAAAACAATTCTGTATGCAGGCGGCAATTTCTTAACCAGCGTTATCAGGTCTTTGTAAATGATCATCTGCTCGGCTGTGGGATTTTTATCTTTAATATCCCATACATATTCCGGGATGCCTCCAATTTCCGGAAGCAGCATTTTTTTTCGCAAAAGGTCAATAGCAGTGTTAATCATAATTCTTTTAACCCAGCCTGTTAAAAGCCTTTCCAAATCAGCTTCCATATCGTGCCTGAATTTTTCAATTTGTAAAAAAAACTTTACAAAACCATCATTGGTTACTTCAAGTGCCTCTTCATAATTATAGATATATCGAAATACAATTTTTAAGGCAAATGCATTATAATTATCATAAAATATCTTTTGATATTTAGGATTATTTTCTCTGCACCCATTTAATATAGCAAGTGTTTTCTCCAAAAAAATAAATTACAGGATTTTAATTTAAAGAAGGCAATTTTAAAATTAGTTTTTTTTATCTTTAATACACATAAACAAAGTTATTTGCTGCACCACTATTCTGTTAAAACTTACCTACCTATTTAAATACGACTGACTTGCAAAAAAGGTTGCAATAAGTTGCATTTTATTTTTTTCTTAAAAGTACATAGCCTCGCTTTTACAAAAAAAGTGTACCTCACTTTTTAGGGCGAGGTACAACTTTTATTATTAAACAGTTATTTGTTAACAGGAATGTTAGTTATTCTTCTGTATCATCTTTTTTAGCATGTAAATTTAAATGCACTTCCCAGCCATTACCGCCGCTTGCCATTTCAATTTCTGCATAAAAATTTTTGTACCGTGGATCAGATACATTTAACTGCAGCATTGTATTGGCAAAGGGAACATTGGCATCAGGTTTTTCCATGTTGCCTGTAAAGGAAGCTGTGCTGCGGTCAATCCATTTTATCCGGCTTTTATTTACCAACCGGCAAGTATTTTTATACACTTTCACCGCTTCTTCGTAATCATTTCCATTGTACATAATTGCCTGCCAGCTGGCGGTGGTATCAATTTTTGAATGATATCGGTAAATGGCACAATGGGCTGCCCCTGGTAAACTGATTTTTGATTGATACACTTCCATGCCAACCTGTTGGGTCAATTCTTTGCCCTGTATTTTTTTAAAATTATTTCTAAAATCGATTACTACTTTGGTGAGGGAATCATTAAATTCGGGTGATGGTAAAAGGGATTTGTAAAATTGTGCCTGTGTGAAAAAAAAGATGAAAGTACATGCAAATGTCAGGATAAGTTTTTTCATAGAATAGATTGTAGCTAAAATTAAAACAAACGCAATGAAGCCTTTTTAGGTATGTATTTTTTAAAAATACTAATGAACATTGGTGGATAAATATTTGTAGGTGAATTAGACAGAGAGTTGTAGCAATATTTTACCTGCAACAAAGGAAGTTATTTAATTTAGCGGCATGAAAGCAGCAAGTATTAATGATATAAAACAGGAGTTAACTAATCTTTCGCCAGCAAAGCTATTAGAGCTTTGTGTACGGCTGGCCAAATACAAAAAAGATAATAAGGAATTATTGAATTACCTGCTGTTTGAAGAGAATGATGAGCAGGCCTACATCAACAATGTGAAAACAGAAATGGAAGAAGCATTTGCAGGGATCAACCAAAGCAATTTATATTTTGCAAAAAAAAGCCTTCGGAAAATTTTACGAAATACATCTAAGCATATCCGATACACCGCATCTAAACAGGCAGAGGTAGAATTATTGCTGCACTTTTGTAAAACATTGCAACAGTCAACTATACCTGTAAAAAACAGCATGGCATTAGTTAACCTATACCAATTTCAATTAAAAAAACTGGCAAAACTAATATCCACCCTGCACGAAGACCTGCAGTATGACTATTTAAAAGAACTGGGCAAGTTGACATAAATAATTTAAGGCTTAAATTTCCCTTCTTTAAAAACAGCTTTAAAATGCTGGAAATCTGGAATGGAAACATTAACTACATAAGGGTTGCCGGAGTTATGGCTAATGTACTCCTGGTGATAATCTTCTGCAGGATAAAATTTTGTCAGGGGAACAACCTGCGTTACAATCTTAGCACTGTACACTTTAGCATCTGTCAATTTTTTAATGGCCGCTTCAATAACTTGCTTTTCCTTTTCCGTATTGTAAAATGCAATGGAACGGTATTCTGTTCCGGCATCATTACCCTGTCTGTTCATCGTGGTAGGATCCTGACTTGCAAAAAAAGCATTTACCAATGTTTCATAACTTATGTTAGAAGGATCATAGTATACCTTCACAGACTCTGCATGGCCTGTTGAACCGCTGGCAACCTTTTCATAATCGGGATCAGAAGTGGAGCCACCAGCATATCCACTTACAGCATCACGTACACCCACTAAACTTTGAAAAACAATTTCGGCATGCCAAAAACAACCTTCTGCAAAAGTAGCCACCGCTTCATTAAGAGCAGGCTTCTGACTGGTAGCGTTTGGTATCTTAACATTATTATCATTATTGCTTTGCGTTTGTGCACAACTAAAAAGCGTAGTGGTTATTATAAGCGCTGTAAGAATAAATTTCATGGTAGTTATTTTGATGAATATGAACGAAATTTTAAAGATCCTGGTTGCTGATGGGTTGTTAAAAATTATTAAAAGAAACTATAAGTTACCAGATACTTTTTTAATATAAGCAAATGCTTTTCTCAGCTTTTTAACTTTCCGATATTGATGCTCCGGCCATTCTGTTCGATTTTGTAGCCAAGACAAAATTTGTAGCCTGGAAGGTTTTAAAAAAAAGTAAAAAGAAACAGCAATGAAGGAATATGCAGATCTTATTGCAAAACTGTGGGTTTAAAAATTGCCTTTTTTAAAATAAAAAAATAAATCCACGTTTATAAAGTTATACGCCTATATTTGCGGCGTGATAATAGCTCTATGAGCACAATGTTTTAGTTAGATTCAATTTTTTACTTCTCCAACGTATTAGTTTGCTCTTCTTAAAAATCTTGTCTTTAGTATCAGTTACCGTCACAGGTATTTTATTTTATTTATTTTAATTTTTAAGAAAATGAACATTTACGTTTCAAATTTAAGCTTCAACACAACAGATGTTGAATTGAACGAACTTTTTGCACAATTTGGTACTGTATCTTCAGCCAAAGTAATTATGGACAGAGAAAGCGGCCGCTCACGTGGTTTCGGTTTTGTAGAAATGTCTAACGACGACGAAGGTAAAGACGCTATGTTAGGCCTTAACAACAAAGAAATTGAAGGCAGGGTAATGTCTGTTTCTGTAGCCAAGGAAAGAGAAGAAAGAACCGGTGGTGGCGGAAGCCGTGGTGGATATTCAAACAACCGCAGCAGTGGCGGTGGTGGTGGATATTCAAACAACCGCAACAGTGGCGGTGGTGGTGGTAATAGGTGGTAATTTATTAGCCAGTATATCATTTAAAAAAGCGTTCAGTAATGAGCGCTTTTTTTGTGCATCAGCATTTTTTTTATCTAAGCTATTTTGCCAGCACCAATAAAAAAATATAAGTGTGTAAATGGATAAAAGAGAAAAATAACCGGCAGATAACTATGAGAATCTACCTTTTTAAGATATTTGCTAAAAACAAACAGGATGATACGATTAGCAGGTAAAGAAGATCTCAATTTTATTTATGGTTGCTACATGCATCCGCAGGTAAATCCATATTTATTGTATGAACCCATGAGTAGAGAAAGCTTTCAGCCCATATTTGATGATTTGCTTCAGCAGGGTGTTAAATATGTATATGGCACCGCTAATGAAAATATAGGTATGTTTAAACTGGTTCCTCTACAGCATCGAAATCATCACATTGCATACCTTGGTGGACTGGCTAATTCATCCTTCATTTTCCGGCAGGGGAGAAGGGCTTACAATGTTGCAGGAAATCATTGCATTGGCAGGGGAAAAAGGTTTTTTGCGAATAGAACTGAGTGTTCACAAACGAAAAGGCAATACAACTGTATGAAAAAGTTGGATTTGAAAAAGAAGGTGTACTTAGAAAATTAACACATTTAATAAGTGAGCAGCGGTTTGTTGATGAAGTAATGATGGCGTTTTTATTTTAATTTTTTTGCACAATATCATCAATGATCTTCACAGCATGTTCCCTTGAATTTTCTATAAACAAACTGTGGGTGTCCATGCCCCCGCAGATTACGCCTGCAAGGTAAATGCCTTTTACATTTGTTTCGTGGGTGTCGTTATTGTACAATGGTTTTCTTACTTCATCGGCTGATAATTCAATGCCAATTTTTTCTAAAAAGGAAAGGTTGGGTTGGTAACCAGTCATGGCAATTACCCAATCGTTTTCAATAGTTACTATTCCTTCCGGTGTATTAATGTCAACTTCTTTTTCACGAATGGCTGCAATGGTTGCATTAAAAAAGGCTTTGACAGAACCTTCGCTGATACGGTTAACTATGTCAGGCCTTACCCAGTATTTTACTCTTTCACCCACTTCTTTATCCCTGATTACCATCGTTACACTGGCACCTTTACGATAGGTTTCCAAAGCAGCATCCACTGCAGAATTGCTTGCACCCACCACCAGTACTTTTTGAAACGCATAAAAATGCGGGTCTTTATAATAGTGCGTTACTTTGGGGAGGTCTTCTCCGTGCACATTTAAAAGAAAAGGAAGATCATAAAAACCGGTGGCGATAATAATAGTAGTAGTTGTATAATTTTCTTTAGAAGTAATTATTTCAAACTGGTCGTTTTTTTTGCTGATGTTTACTACTTCTTCAAAAAGATGCACCTGAAGGCCTGCGGCAATGGTAACCCTTCGGTAATATTCAAGCGCTTCATTACGGGTAGGTTTGATGTTATTACTTACAAAAGGAACACCGCCAATTTCCAGTTTTTCTGAGGTTGAAAAAAAGGTCATGTTTACCGGGTAGTTGTACAAAGAATTTACCAGTGCACCTTTTTCGATAATGAGGTACTGCAGCCCTTTTTG
>JANYFT010000275.1 GCA_025359625.1 Ferruginibacter sp. | reverse complement strand
ATTGAAGACCGCAAAAATTATATTACCCGTACTTCTCCGGCCAATAAACACAAACACCATATCATTGCATCCAATATTGATCAATCACTTTTGTTTGCTACTTTAAAAGACCCTAAAACATCACAGGGTTTTATTGACCGGTTTTTAATTACTTCCGAAGCCTACCAAATTCCATCCATCATTGTTTTTAATAAATCAGATTTGTATAAGGAAAAAGAGTTGGAGAAATTTGGGGTAGTAAAATCAATTTACGAAGCCATTGGCTACAAGGTGATGGGCATGAGTATTGAAAAAAATATAGGCGTGGAAGAAGTGAAAAATTTGTTGAAAGATAAAACCACTTTGTTAAGCGGCCACTCTGGAGTGGGCAAATCTTCTTTCATCAATATCATATTTCCGGCGCTACAATTAAAAACGCAGGATGTTAGCGGCTGGAGTGGTAAAGGACTGCACACTACCACTTTTGCAGAAATGTTTAACCTGCCTTTTGGCGGCCGCATAATTGATACACCGGGCATTAGAGAACTTGGTTTGGTAGATATTCCCAAACAGGAACTCTCTCATTATTTTCCGGAAATGAAGGAACTGATTAACGATTGCCAGTTCAATAATTGTATGCACACCAATGAACCTGGCTGCGCCGTAAAAGAAGCAGTGCAGCAGGGCAGCATTCATATTGACAGGTATATTAGTTACTGCAATATTCTTGATAAAATTGAAGAAAAGTCGTATTGAATCAATACGCCTTCCGCTCTAAAAATTGAGCAATTTCCATTACCGCATTATTTTCTTTTTGCACACTCTTTATGTGTTGGGGGAAAATAGACACGCCGTTAAAAACGTTATAGTGTAACGTTAGTAAATGGTTTTTGTAATGAAAATCCCAATCCAGTGTTTCTGTATCATCTACCTGGTTTAGAAAATTTATTTGCAGGTCAGTGGCTAAGGTATCTGCAATAGCATAAAATTTTGATACGCCACAATTGTCGTCGATAACGGCTTCGGTATTACCGAATTTCGTTTTTAAATGATAGCACATAGTTATTAGGGTTTTGCTGGTTTCGGATTATTTAGGGTAAGAGGGTAAAAATTATAAATTCTTTATTTTGCTACGATAAAATAACTAAATGTTCATTCATCAATAAATCTTTCTGCCACCTTTATACTTCGCCTGTTTAACATTCTCGCCTTTTGCAATTTTTTGATCATTGCTTAACTGGCCCGATTGCACACTACCCGGACAGCCATATTTTTCTTTTTTATGAAATACAGAATTAAATACAGAACACCCAGTTGCACCAGATAAATATACAAAGCAAATAAGACCGGCTATAATTTTTTTCATAAAAAATATTTTCAATGATGTATATCACTACAAAAACACTATACGTAAAACTGAAACACAAAACTAAAAACTATTTAAACCATCCGCTGTACATTAAATAGTTATCCGCAATCCTGTTAATTTCCCCGCTTATCAGTTCTTCACTAATGTTTTTTACTTTTTTTGCAGGCACACCAGCATAGATACAACCGGGTTCAATAATAGTATTTTCAAGCACCACGGCACCTGCAGCAATAATGCAATTACTTCCCACCTGCACGTTATCCATCACAATAGCACCCATACCAATCAGCACATTATCCGCTATAACGCATCCATGTACAATTGCATTGTGTCCAATGCTAACATTATTTCCAATAATGGCTTTGGTTTTTTCGTATGTACAATGAATAACCGCCCCATCCTGCACATTTACCTTGTTGCCCATGCGGATGCTGTTTACGTCGCCACGTATCACCGCATTGAACCAAACACTGCAATCATTACCCATTATCACATCACCCACAATAGTAGCGTTGGGAGCAATAAAACAGTTCTCGCCCATTGTTGGCAACACACCTTTTACCGGAAGAATTACTGGCATATCATTTATTTTATTTTGTTACGGACATTTGTATTTCATAGCATCATTGTTGTGTCACTCCCTTGTACATTTTCAGCTTTAGGCAACATTGGCCTTCACTTTGAAATAGTATTATAAACCAATTCAGGCTTTCTTAATAAGCACTTTTTCATTTTGCAATAATAGCTGCAACCCATTAATAATTATATTATTTTACAACATAAAGGTCATAAAAAATTTGGTGATATTTCCTTAGCATCTTTGCTCCTTAGCACCATTGCAAGAAACACAAACACGAATATCAAACTTTCTTAACGAAATTTGTACCCTATGACGCAACGCCAGTTATTTCTTGCACATGTAGGCCAAACATCAGAGGCACCCTTGGCTCTTGAAATTTTAAAAGCCCGTGGCAGCATCTTGTGGGATATTAATGGAAAAGAATACATTGATCTTATCGCAGGCATTAGTGTTTGCAACATAGGCCACTGCCATCCAAAAGTTATTGAAGCCATTAAAAAGCAGGTTGACAATTACATGCACATCATGGTATATGGCGAACTGGTAGAAAGTCCGCAGGTAGCCTATGCAAAAATGTTAAGCGATCATTTACCGCCATCCCTTAACTCAGTTTTTTACACTGCCAGTGGCAGCGAAGCAGCAGAAGGTGCTATGAAACTTGCCAAACGGTTTACAGGAAGGACACAGATCATCTCCTTCAAAAATTCTTATCATGGCAGCACACAGGGAGCGTTAAGCATAATGGGGGATGAGTATTGGCGCAATGCCTTCAGGCCGTTGTTGCCGGACACTATGCAACTCAATTATAATTCTTTTGAAGACCTGGAAAAGATCACGGAAAGAACCGCCTGCGTAATAGCAGAAACTGTACAAGCCGAGGCCGGCGTATTAATACCAAAAAATGATTGGCTTATAGCTTTGCGTAAACATTGTACAGAAGCAGGAACTTTGTTGGTGTTAGATGAGATACAATGCGCCTTCGGCCGCAACGGAACACTGTTTGCATTTGAACAGTTTAATGTTGTTCCAGATATTTTATTACTTGGTAAAGCACTAGGTGGTGGCATGCCCTTGGGCGCCTTCGTAGCCAACAAAAAAATAATGAATTCTCTTACTCACAATCCTGTGTTAGGTCATATCAATACATTTGGTGGACACCCGGTTAGCTGTGCCGCAGGCCTGGCTGCAATGAATATTTTATTGCAGGAAAAATTGATGGACACGGTAAAAGAAAAGGAAGAATTATTTCTATCCCTCCTGCAACATCCCTCTATAAAAACAGTACGAAGCTGCGGCTTAATGCTGGCAGTAGCCTTTGAAAATTTTGAGTTTAATAAAAAAGTAATTGATGCCTTAATAAAACAAGGTATTTTTACCGATTGGTTTTTATTTGCGGCTAATTGTTTAAGGATAGTGCCCCCACTGGTTATTACAAATGAGGAAATAAAAACTGCCTGTAAAAAAATCAATGAAGTTTTAAATGACTTGTAAGAATACTTTTTTCAAAGTTCTTCCAAAAATTGGTATACAATAATGTAAATTTTATTACCAGCAAATAGATTGATTGAGAAGATCATGTAGGAATAGAAATTTGTAGGTTTTTGAGTGAGTAATTACAATATAGAAAAATGAATATTCGGAATTTTAGCTTCTTTATTGAAAAACTATTTGGATAATATAAAGGTAAATTGTAATTTTTATTTTTTTTGAGGATAGCGATAGCATGTTAAAAAAATTGTTAAATCAAAAATGTATAAAACATGGCCCCCAGCTTTAATATTACCGTCTTAATTCCTGTGTTTAATGAAGAGGATAATATTATTCTCATTACACTGGCAGTTGATAATGTACTTAGAGAAATATATAATTGCAGCTATGAAATACTTTTTGTTGATGATGGAAGTACTGATAATACATTACCAGAAATTAAAAAATTAGTCAAGAAAAAAGGAAATGTTTCCTACTTGAGTTTTTCCAGAAATTTCGGTAAAGATGAAGCGTTGCTGGCGGGGTTTCAGAATATTTCCCTGAATATTGATGCTGTTATAACAATAGACGCTGATCTTCAGCACCCGCCGGAATTAATAACTGATTTAATCAAACACTGGCAAAGTGGGTACGATGTTGTTTATACTTACCGAAAAGAAAATAATCAGGATTCTTCTTTTCTTTCAAAAGTATCTTCTAAATTATACTACTGGATCATTTCCAAATTAGCAGATGTACAATTGGAAAATGGTTTATCAGATTTTAAACTGATTGATAAAAAAATAGTAAGTGTAATAAAAAATTTAAAGGAAGAAGCTCCTTTCTTCAGGGGGTTATTTAAATGGGTTGGTTACAATCAAATTGGCATACCATATAAAGCAGACCGAAGGATAAATGGCGAATCTAAATATCCAGCAAAAGTCCTTATTCGATTGGCATTGCACAGCATAACTTCTTTTAGTACTAAACCACTTACCATTGCGATTTATATAGGCTTTTTTACAGCATTTATTTCTGTTCTTTACATACCTTATGTATTGTATAGTTTATATAAAGGGTATGCTATTTCCGGCTGGTCATCAACTATTGCGACCGTAGCTTTTTTTGGCGGCGTTCAGCTAATAGTTTTGGGGATTTTAGGGCTGTACCTTGGTAAAATATTTATTCAAACAAAAAACAGACCCCGGTATATAATCAATGAATCAAAACTTTCTGCCAGCAATTCAAACATGGATCAAAATGAAAAAAATAAAGCAATGGATATTTTCAGGTGATTTTTTATACAATCACACACTTGCTTTAATATTATGGTTTGGGCTTCCTGTTTATGATATAGCACATACATTGTGCAGGCATTCAAAAATAAATAATTTTATAATTTACAAAAGTGTATATTATCATCTGATAGAACAAAAAAACCTGTACGCACTTTATCCTTTAGAGTACAGCGATGTAAATTTATATGGCCCAATTTTTAGTATTGTAATTGCACCCTTTGCTCTATTACCAGTTTATGCAGGATATGTTTTATGGTGTTTATTTAATGCCTGGATATTGTATTTTGCAATCAGGAAATTGCCGGTTCAAAAAACCTGGCAAACAGCTATTTTAATTCTTAGCTGTAACGAGATGATGAATAATACTGGGTGGTGCCAAATTAACCCATTCATTGCGGCACTTATTATTTTAGGATTTAGTTACGGTAATAAAGGTAAAAACGGATTGGCTTTATTTTTTATACTACTGGCAACTTTTATAAAATTATATGGCGTAGTTGGCTTCGCTTTTTTTATTTTTAATGACAGGAAATTATCTTTTATAAAATGGGCGACAATATGGTCTATATTATTTTTTACCCTTCCCTTCATAATTTCAACTCCACATTTTGTAACACACACTTATATTGATTGGCTTAATGCCATTACCAGTAAAGCATCAAAAAATATACGAATGGATATAGATAACGATTACCAGGATATTAGTGTGATGGGTATGATAAAACGGATATTCAACTGGCCATCTTTTAAAACATGGTGGGTATTATTATGTGCAGCAATTTTATTGGTTTTTCAATTTATACATGTAGCATATTTTAAAGATTTGCGGTTTAAGTTATACATACTTTGCTCTGTATGCATTGCAATGGTAATTTTTAGTACAAGTGCCGAATCGCCAACATACATCATTGCCTTTCCATTGGTATGCCTTTGGTTCTTAATGCAAAACCCTTCTAAAACTAATAATGCAATTTTTATTTTTGCACTAATGCTAACTTGTTTTTCATATTCGGATATTTTTACCCCTTATGTAAGAAACCATATTATAAGGCCTTACTCATTAAAAGCTTTACCATGTTTTTTAATTTGGATAATTATTACTTTCCAGATATACCAAAAACAATTCTTATTATTAAACCTCAACAGGCAAAGATTAACACAGTAGTTGAAAGATTATGAAACCTATAAACCCCACTATTCTTTTAACTTTTGATGTAGAAGAGTTTGATATACCCCTGGAATTTAACCAACAAATTGATCCACTTGTACAAATGGAAATTGCCAAAAAAGGGTTAGATATTATTGCGGGTATTTTACAAGAACAGGATATTGCATGCACGCTATTTACAACCGGATCATTTGCAAAGAATTTTCCGGAAAGCATAAGAAATTTATCCCAAAGACATGAGATAGCATCTCACTCCTTACATCACTCAGCATTTCAAAAATCAGACTTATTAAGTTCAAGAATATTATTACAAAACATTACTGGCCAAAAAATTGAAGGATTTAGAATGCCAAGAATGAGGCCAATAAATATAGATTGGCTAAAGGAAGCGGGCTATAGTTATGACGCCTCTATAAATCCTACTTACATGCCAGGGCGTTACAATAATTTAAATTTACCCCGAAAAATTTATATTGAAAATGATTTGCCCCGATTGCCCTGTTCTGTATCACCCAATTTGAGGATACCTTTATTTTGGTTAAGTTTTAAGAACTTTCCATACACTTTGTATAAAAACCTGGCAATACAAACATTGAAAAAAGATGGATATTTATCCCTGTATTTTCACCCATGGGAGTTTACGGATTTAAGTAAATTTAATGTGCCATTTTATATAAAACGTATTAGTGGAATTGAATTACAACAGAAACTGAACAAGTTAATTGCCGATTTAAAATCAACCGCTTCATTTGATACAATAAGTTCAGCAATTAATTTAACTTAAAAACCTTATAATTTTATTCGACCAATGTCAATTGCTTAGTTTGGCGTTCAGTACAAAAAACGATCTGCCAATTTACTCCCATACCGGATATTGCCTAGAGTCAGTGAATTCCGTTAGCTATCGGATTTTAAATGAACATAAAATATTCTTGCAAATATCAAATCATTACTTTTACTTTGTATTTCAAAGTACTTTTATGGGCGAAGAACAACAATCTCTCCGGGAACTGCAACATATTAAAAGGATAATGGAAGAAAGCAGCCGTTTCATCAGCCTTAGTGGCTTGAGTGGTATTGCTGCCGGCGTTAGTGCGCTATTAGGCGCTTGGATATCTTTTGATTATGTAACCGGCAGAAAGGATTATATAATTAACAAGGAACTACCAGTGCCACATGTATCCCCGAATGAGTACAGCATTATTTTTAATACCTGGATATTCTGGATTGCAGCAGGAACTTTTTTTGCAGCATTGATCAGTGCTTTCATTTTTACCTGGATAAAAAGCAAACGGCAGGGAACCCCCATTTGGGGAAACACAGCAAAACGTTTATTGATAAATGTTAGTATCCCCTTAGTGGCAGGGGGCATTTTTCTTTTAAGGCTTATTCATTTTAAAACCTTTGGATTGGTTGCCCCGGGATGTTTAATTTTTTATGGCCTGGCATTGGTGAATGCAAGTAAATATACATTAGCCGAGGTGCGGTATCTCGGTTATTTGCAGATTTTGCTGGGTATTATAAATCTGCAATTTGTTGGATTGGGTATTTACTTTTGGGCAGCAGGGTTTGGTGTTTTGCATATAGTTTATGGGGCGTACATGTGGTGGAAATATGAGAAAAGTTAGTGGGCAGCAATTGATCAATTAATCAAAAAAAAATCACCAGTGGGGGAGTGGCCATAATGAGCAATCCAATAGAAAATCTGAATAAAATATTTGACAGCAGGGTTAGGCTGGGCATTATGAGTGCACTGATGGTAAATGAATCTGTAAACTTTAATGATTTGAAAGAACTGTTGGTTATCACAGATGGAAATTTGGCCAGCCACTTAAAAGCCCTTGAAGAAAATGGGGCCATCAAAGTGCAGAAGGGTTTTATTGGAAGAAAGACTAACACGACATACGCTGTTACCAGAACAGGGGAGAAAGCATTCAAAGGGCATCTGGATGCCCTTGAAAAGATGATCAGGGGAACTAAATAATTTTTTTTACCAATACGCTTTGTAATTCAAAGCACTTTTAAAAAACAAAAATCAACAAAAAATGGAAACACAAACCCCGCTAAGTTTTTGGCAAAAAAATAAACTGGTCATCAAATCGTTCTTTATCGGGTTTTTGATACTTGCTTTGCTGATCCCTACTTTTTTTATTCTATTCTTGGTATCTGACCGGGAACAAAGAAGAAAAGAGGTGGTGCAGGAAGTAAGCAGCAAATGGGCGGGTGCCCAAAAAGTTACCGGCCCGTTTTTGGCCATACCCTATTACGAAATACAAAAGAATGAAAGCAACCTGGCAACTACAAAAAAGAAATATCTCTACCTGTTGCCGGATGAACTAACCATTAATGGTAAAATTTTACCGCAGTTAAGGCACCGTAGTATTTTTAAGGTGCCGGTTTACAATAGCATTTTGCAGCTATCGGGCAAATTCAGCATTGCAAAACCTGATAAAATGCCTGTTGAAATTACATTGCTGCATTTTGATGAAGCGGTAATTTGCTTGGGCATTACAGATTTTAAAGGTATTGGGGAGAACCCTTTGCTAAAATGGAATGATACTGCCAGTAATTTTGAAACGGGCCTGCCCGATATGGAGTGGTTGAAAGATGGCCTTAGCGATCCAATAAAATTATCTGTTGATGAATTGATAAACGGCACCAACAACTTTACTATTAATCTTTCTTTAAAAGGCAGCGAACAGTTGTATGTTGCGCCTTTAGGCAATACCACCAATGTGCATTTTGAAAGCGACTGGAGCAATCCGGCATTTGATGGTAAATATTTGCCGGACACAAACACAGTAACTGACAAAGGTTTTGTAGCGGACTGGAAAGTACTACATTTTAACCGCAGCTATCCACAGCAGTTTATCAATATCAATGATCATGCTGTTGCTGAAAGCACCTTTGGCATCAACCTGTTACAGCCTGTTGATGCTTATGGGCAAACAATGCGGAGTGTGAAATATGCAGTGTTAATTATTGCCCTCACTTTTTTTGTTTACTTTTTTTTAGAAATTTATTACCGCAAAAGTGTTCATCCGTTGCAGTATATATTGATAGGCTTTGCCCTGGTGCTTTTTTATACTTTATTATTATCCATTTCTGAATATTTGCAATTTGGGCAGGCTTATTTGATTGCTTCTGCTGCTACGGTATTGTTGATCAGCTGGTACACTAAAGGCATCTTTAAACAATGGCCCATTGTACTGCTGTTTGCATTTATACTCTCCCTGCTTTACCTTTTCATTTATACTATCATACAATTACAGGATGATGCATTATTGTTTGGCAGTATTGGTTTATTTGTACTGCTTTCCATTATCATGTACTTCAGCCGGAAAATAAAATGGAATAATGTAGCAGCAGGACAAACTATCGATAATTAAAATATCAGGCCATTAAAATTATTTTTTTCATCCCGCAATCAATAATTATGCAACAACAAATTTGGTTTAAAAAATCGGGCTTAGTTTATTTGCCCGCACATCCTTTAGGATACATTGTAACTTTGCTGGCGATAGTATTTATGGTGCCTGTAACAATGGCTATATATAGAAATGCACATTCTGTATCAGACGCCTTATACCAATTTTTTGTGTATGCCACCTGCACCGCATTCTGGTGGAAATGGGTGGCGGAAAAAACCAGTTAAAATATGAAAAGAAAAAACGCTTTCATCAATGCAGCCAATGGTATTGGCAGTTGTGTACGGCAGGAAGTAAATTTTCGAATTCAGTTGATAGCCGCTTTGGCAGCGGTATCCCTTGGTATCTTTTTCAAGATCACTACAACTGAATGGCTTTTTATTGTGGGATGCTGTATGCTGGTTCTGTCGCTGGAGTTATTGAATACAGCAATAGAAAATATATGCGATATGGTTACCAAAGATTTTAACCCAATAATTAAAATTGCAAAAGACACTGCAGCCGCGGCAGTATTTGTAAGTGCTATGGGAAGTGCGGTAATGGGTGCTATTATTTTTCTCCCAAAAATAATTCAACAAATAAAACTATTTCAATGATAAAAATTTCATCTGTAGAAAAATTAATAGGGGCTTTTATAGGTTTTATTGTAACCATGTTGGTATGCAGATTTATTTATGCCGGCAGCATCATGTATGTGTTTCTTTTATGGAATCTATTTTTGGCATGGATACCTTTTCAGCTAAGCATGGTGCTAACCGGCAGAAAGGACATTTCGAAGTGGCCATCTTATTTTTTATTGGCGGCCTGGTTACTCTTTTTTCCAAATGCTTTGTATATCATCACCGACCTTATTCACCTGGAAGATTTAAAGAGTGATGTACCGGTTTGGTTTGATGCTATTTTGTTATTCACATGTTCTGTTGCCGGATTGATTATGGCCTTTGCTTCGCTATTTAAAGTAGAAGATTTTCTGAAAAGGAAGATACGGGATGCCATTGTGAAAAGGCTTATGATTAGTTGCCTGTTTATTGGTTCATTCGGCGTTTATCTTGGCCGCTTTTTAAGGTGGAATAGTTGGGATATTATTACAGATCCTTTCAATTTATTAACGCAGGTTATTGCACCTTTTATTTTCCCGTTACAGTATTACCGCACATGGGGTGTAACCGGATTGCTTACCTGCCTGTTCACTCTGCTATATTTTACCATAAAAAAATTACCCGGCTTTTTAAAAGAGCCGGGTAATGTAGTTATAAATTAATGGAGTGTTATCGTTTTAAAAATCAAGCCCCATGCTCAGGTATAGTTTTGGACTTCCTTTAAAGAAACCATTCATCTGCCAGGCAGCATCAAATTTCAGGAAATAACCAAGCAGGGTACTTCTTGCACCGAAACCATAGCCTCCGGCAAACGGGCCTATTCCACCAGCTCTTTTTTCAATTTGCACCGGGGGTAAACCATAGATTACAGATGGACGGCCAATACCTTTTAAACCGCCACTCCAGGCGGTACCCAAATCAGTAAATTGAACTAATTGAAAGTTGCGTAAAAATGCATTGTTGATAGGACGGTTGAATAAAGTGGTAAATATCGGCAACCTGAACTCACTGTTTAAAACAATGGCATTATTACCGTTGGCAATATTTTGTAGAAAGCCCCTGACATTTTCTGACAAGGTTTGAAAAGCATATTCAACATTCTGGTCAGGAGGGTTTTGGGTATTGAAAAAACGGTTAGAGCCATCAGATTTTGTATTGCTGCCAAACATCAGCCAGCTATCAACACCACCCAGGTAGTAAATTGTTTTTTGGTTGCCCCAGCTAAAATCTGCAGCGGCACGGCCAGCCCAAATAAAATTGCGGTAAATAGGGTAATAATAACGTGCATCTGCACCCCAGTTAAAATTAAATTTACCGTTGTTATTTTTTTCTTTGCTGATGTCTGTATTCCAATCAAAATAAGCCTTGTATCGCAAC